>JABZGM010000028.1 GCA_015259235.1 Alloprevotella sp.
GCTCAACAATCTAATAAAATCTGTTCAGAATCTAATGACCGATTTGGGATTATTAGGACAAAGGTTGTGATTACTTCACTTCTTCGAAGTCAGCATCTTGGATGTCTTCCTTGCCGTTTTGTTGAGCACCTTGTTGTGCACCACCTTGAGCGAAGTCAGCAGCACCAGGTTGAGCACCGCCACCGGCTTGAGCGTAAAGCTCTTGAGTTGCAGCATTCAAAGCAGCAGTAGCAGCGTCGATGGCAGCAACATCTTGTGCCTTGTGCGCTTCCTTCAACTGGTTGAGCGCAGCTTGCACCTTACCCTTCACTTCTGCAGGGAGCTTATCACCATTTTCAGAGAGCATATTTTCGGTTTGGAAAATCATACTGTCCGCTTGGTTGATCTTCTGGATGCGTTCAGCTTCAGCCTTGTCCGCAGCAGCGTTAGCTTCAGCTTCAGCCTTCATACGGTCGATCTCATCTTGAGAGAGGTTAGAAGAAGCCTCGATGCGGATGCTTTGTTCCTTACCAGTAGCCTTATCCTTCGCGCTCACATTGAGAATACCGTTAGCATCAATGTCGAAAGTAACTTCGATTTGAGGCACACCACGGCGAGCAGGAGCGATACCAGCGAGGTTGAAACGACCGATGCTCTTGTTTTGAGCAGCCATAGTGCGTTCACCTTGGAGCACGTGGATGGTCACTTCGGGTTGGTTGTCCTCAGCAGTAGAGAAAGTCTGGCTACGTTTGCAAGGAATAGTCGTGTTAGCTTCCACGAGCTTAGTCATCACGCCACCGAGCGTTTCGATACCCATAGAAAGAGGAGTAACGTCGAGGAGGACGATGTCAGACACACCGCTTTCCTTGTTGAGGATAGCACCTTGGATAGCAGCACCCACAGCCACCACTTCGTCAGGATTCACACCCTTAGAAGGAGCTTTGCCGAAGAAGTTTTGCACGAGTTCTTGCACAGCAGGGATACGGCTTGAACCACCTACGAGAATTACTCCGTCAATGTCTGAAGTAGAAAGTTTCGCATCACGGATTGCATTTTGGCAAGGTACGAGACAAGCTTGAATGAGACTATGTGCCAATTGTTCGAATTGCGCACGTGTCAATGTCTTTACCAAGTGCTTTGGCACACCGCCTTCAGCTGTAATATAAGGAAGGTTGATTTCGGTAGAAGCAGAGCTAGAGAGTTCAATCTTCGCCTTTTCAGCAGCTTCCTTCAAACGCTGCATTGCCATTGGGTCGGCAGTGAGGTCAGCGCCTTCGTCGTTCTTAAATTCTTGTACCAACCAGTCGATGATCACTTGGTCGAAGTCGTCACCACCGAGGTGAGTATCACCATTTGTAGAGAGCACTTCAAACACACCGCCACCGAATTCGAGGATTGAAATATCGAAGGTACCACCACCGAGGTCGAACACCGCAATCTTCATATCCTTGTTGGCCTTGTCCACACCATAAGCGAGGGCAGCAGCCGTGGGTTCGTTCACGATACGCTTCACTTCGAGACCAGCGATTTGACCAGCTTCCTTAGTAGCTTGACGTTGAGAGTCAGAGAAGTAAGCAGGCACGGTGATTACCGCTTCAGTCACTTCTTGTCCGAGGTAATCTTCTGCAGTTTTCTTCATCTTTTGGAGTATCATTGCAGAGATTTCTTGTGGAGTGTAGTTGCGACCGTCAATCGCCACACGAGGAAGACCGCCATCGTTCACCACCTTATAAGGCATACGAGCGATTTCTTTTTCCACTTGGCTGAAATTCTCACCCATAAAACGCTTGATAGAGTAAACCGTACGTTCAGGGTTTGTGATTGCTTGACGCTTAGCAGGGTCACCCACTTTACGTTCACCATCGCCAACGAAAGCCACTACAGAAGGAGTGGTGCGCTTACCTTCGCTGTTAGCAATAACCACAGGTTCGTTACCTTCAAAAACGGAAACACAAGAGTTGGTGGTTCCGAGGTCAATACCAATAATCTTTCCCATAATTGTATATTCTTTTTTTTGTTATTCAAATTGGATTCTTCGCCACACGCACAGCGTTATCTTCGAGAGAGGAAGTGTAACATTCGGTTTTGATGAGAAAATCTCCGATGTCTGCGCTGCGATGGCGTTACGCCCCTATTATTGCAAGGCACGTGCCAAAAAAGAAAATGCCTTTTCACTTCATTTTCTCTCTGACATCTTGTCATAAATCTGTCAGAAACGTCCCAACCTTATCCCTGCACTGGCGATTTCATCCCATCCTAATTAGGAAGAGATTGTCGTTCTTCTCCACCCCATCATCGTCTTCTCTCTCGCGCACTCGGAAATCAGTGTCAAACAAAGCGAAATCACGAGGGCGAAATGTTAATGCCGAACGGCGAAAATCGCAAGATGTTTCTTCATTCTAGGAAATCAAAACACACTTTTCCCTTCTCCGTATTGTCTTTTTCGGCTCGTTCATTTCAAACTTAGGGCATTTTCCGACAATTTCGTCGGACGTTTTCAAAATTTCGTCGGAGATTTTCAAAATTCCAAGGGAAGAAAACGGAAAAATGTCCGACAAAATTGCGCAAACAACACGTCGTTTCTTCATAAACAAGCACTAGTTTTGAAAAAACACCCCACACCCCAGTAAAAACCTGCGAAAATCACGATTTTCAAAGCCGCTGAGAATAGCATAATTCCCTACAACTTTCTCGCAGTTCCAAATACCGCGTTAAATGGAGGGGTACGAAACGCAAAGTTTTACTAAAAACTAAATCGTTTCTCCTCTTTTCTCTTTCTCTTCAACAGACGTTTCATTGGGAAATCTCAATCTAGTCCCAATAATAGAGAGTCATTTTGAGGAGAAAGACCCAAGCCAAAGGGGCATTATAGTTTGTTTTGTTTGCCTATGTGGTGCATTGTCCGTAACTTTGCGCGCACATTATTATATAATACGTCGCGGTCAACGCCAACGCTCACCTTTTTTGCCCTGAGGTCGCTCACCTTTCAGCGCATCACATTGGCTTGACGCACCGCTGCCACTTTTCTGTTTAAACCTATGTCCTACACGATAGCACAAACTGCAAAAATCATTGGAGCTTCCATCGATGGCGCAGGTGCTCACGACATCGCTGCGTGCAATGCACAGATTGATTGGTTGCTCACAGACAGCCGTTCACTCGCTTTTCCCGAAACCTCTCTTTTCTTTGCCCTTCGCACAGCCACTGGCGACGGACACCGCTACATCCCTGCGCTACTCCAGCGCGGAGTTCGCAATTTTGTAGTCAACCTTGACTTTCATCTCGATGACCTCAACGACACCGCTGCCTCATCTCTCGTGAGCGAAGCCAATTTTCTTCGCGTGAAATCTCCGCTTCTGTCTTTGCAACGACTGGCAGCTGCCCATCGTGAGCAGTTTTCGCTCCCCGTTGTCGGCATCACAGGCTCGAATGGCAAGACGATTGTCAAAGAATGGCTCTACCAGCTCCTTTGTCCCTCAGAACAAGTGACGCGCTCTCCACGCTCTTTTAATTCGCAAATTGGTGTTCCCCTCTCGGTGTGGTTGCTCAATGCGCAAAGCCGCATCGGCATCTTTGAAGCCGGCATCAGTCGTGAGGGAGAAATGGCACGTTTGCGCGACATCATCCAACCCACGCTTGGACTCATTACCAACATTGGCGCAGCGCACGAAGCCAATTTCTCTAGTATGGAGGAGAAATGTGCGGAAAAATTGCAACTATTTACGCATTGCAAAACGCTTGTCTATTGTGCCGACAATGAACTCATCGGAGCAACACTCGACAAAATGGACTTTGCTGGTAAGCGCATCACGTGGTCTAAGCAAGGCAAAGCAGCGCAATATCGCTTCTCCACCCACATACTGTCGGACTGCACGGAGATTTCGTTCCAAATTGCGGAGCTTGCAGCAGACGGTTCTTATATTTTCAGTCAGAACCAAGAGAAACACCAGTTTTTCATCCCTTTCACAGACGAAGCCTCCATCGAAAATGCCATTCACGCGGCAGTTGTTGCGCTGCAACTGGGGGTATCTGTAGAACAACTTGCAACGCGGATGCCACTACTTCAATCGGTGGCAATGCGTCTTGAGGTGAAACCTGGGGTGCGTGGGCTGACGCTCATCGACGATGCTTACAATGCCGATCTCACGTCGCTCGACATTGCCCTCGATTTCCTACATCGTCGCAAAGAAGCACACCATAAATCTGTGCTTGTGTTGAGCGATTTTCAGCAAACAGGGATGCCCGCTGGCGAACTCTATCAGCGCGTGGCAACACTCATTGCATCGCGTCCTGTGGACAAAGTCATCGGCATCGGCCACGAAGTGAAACGTTTGCAGAATCTTCTGCAATGTCAGGTGGAATGCTTCGACCATACCGATGATTTTCTCGCAAGTTCTTGCCTTGCTTCGCTCTCTGATGCCGTGGTGCTCCTCAAAGGCGCACGCGAATTTGCTTTTGAACGCATTGCCGACGAACTCCAACTCAAGGTACACGAAACGACTTTGGAAATCAACCTATCGGCACTTGCTGACAATGTGCGCTTCTACCGCTCGCACCTTCGTCCCGGCGTGAAACTCACTTGTATGATTAAAGCCGGTGCTTACGGTTGTGGTAGCGTGGAAGTGGCTCGAACGCTACAAGACCTTGGAGTAGATTATCTTGCGGTGGCGGTGGCTGACGAAGGTGCGGAACTCCGAAAAGCGGGTATCACTGCCGGAATCTTGGTGATGAATCCCGAAATGAGTGCGCTCCATACCTTGTTTAAGTATCGTCTTGAACCCGAAGTCTACAATTTCCGCCTACTCGATGCGCTCATCGCTGCAGCGCGCCACGAGGGCATCACGCAATATCCTGTGCACATCAAACTCGATACGGGTATGTGTCGCTTGGGGTTCAATCCTGAGCACGACATTCCCGCAGTGATTGAGCGTTTCCGCCACCAACAAGCCCTGCGACCTCGTTCTGTCTTCTCGCACTTTGTGGGAAGTGATAGCCCCGATTTCGACGAATTCTCAGCACAACAATTTGCGCGCTTCGATCGGGCTTCTCTAGAACTTCAAGCGGCTTTTCCCTTCCACGTGATGCGCCACATCTGCAACTCCGCCGGCATAGAGCGTTTTCCCGAACGTCAACTCGATATGTGCCGTTTGGGACTAGGACTTTACGGCATCGACCCCATCGACAATCGCACCCTTGAACACGTGGCTACTTTGCGCACCACGATTCTTCAGATTCGTGAAGTGCCTGCTGGCACGAGTGTGGGCTACAGTCGCAAGACCATTGTGCAACGTCCCTCGCGCATTGCTGCCATCCCCATTGGCTATGCCGACGGATTAGACCGCCATCTCGGCAACGGCCGTGGACATTGCCTGGTGAATGGACATCCTGCTCCCTATGCGGGCAACATCTGTATGGATGTTTGTATGATTGACGTGACGGATGTGCCTTGTCGCGAAGGAGATTCCGTAGAAATTTTTGGCGAGCACCTGCCAGCTGCACAACTTGCTGAATGGCTCGACACGATTCCCTATGAAATTCTCACTTCCGTCAGCGACCGCGTGAAAAGAGTCTTTTTTGAGTAATGCTCTTCTTTGTCATTTAATCTAGGTGGTCTAACAGCTGCGAGATTGCTCCGCACATGATGGTGAGGGGCTCTGTATCTTCACAGAAACGCTTCGCGCCCCTCCCTTAAACACGTAATTTTCGTTGCCTCCTTGGGCACGCTCTTACCTACTTCTACGGATTTGGAGTGCCACAAGGCGGCTCCATCCTGCCTGCTCCCACGGCAATACTTCCAACACATCTACTATTTCTCAACGATAACTCGCTTACATGGTCTTTTCTGATCTCTTTTTTCTCTTCGTCTTTCTCCCTAGTTGTGCCATTCTTTATCTTTTGGCAGGGCTGATCGACCGAAAATCCTTGCAACCCAACGGCAGACCAGTCAATACGCTAAAGAATGCCGTACTCGTGTTGTTCTCTCTCATTTTCTATGCGTGGGGAGAACCTGTCTACGTTTTTCTCATGTTAGGGTGTGTGCTTTGGAACTATCTGGGCGGTCTTGCGCTCACTCGTTTTGAGCAATACCGCGGTTTTGCGCTCTTCCTAGGCGTTGTCGGCAACTTAGCCATCCTTGGTACGTTCAAATACGCCGGTCTTATTGCCGACACTTTGACCAGTTTAGGCATCCCCGTGGCGAACCCTCACATTGCATTACCCATTGGCGTGAGTTTCTACACGTTTCAATCTATGTCTTATCTCATTGATGTCTATCGCCGTGAGAGTCCTGTGCAGAAATCCTTTGGCAATCTCTTGCTCTATGTGTCGATGTTCCCTCAACTTGTGGCAGGTCCCATCGTGCGTTACAGCACGGTGGCAGCGCAAATCCAAGACCGCCGCGTCACTGCCCACGATTTTGCCGAGGGAGTCTATCGTTTCCTCATCGGACTGGGCAAGAAAGTGATCCTTGCCAATCAGTTCTCCGAAATCGTATCGCAGTTCTTAGGCGGCAATCTCCAGCATCTCACCACCTCTGGTGCGTGGTTAGGCATCTTGGCATTCACTTTCCAAATCTATTTTGACTTCTCTGGTTATAGCGACATGGCGATTGGCATGGGACGTTGCCTAGGTTTTCACTTCAACGAAAACTTTTCGCATCCCTACATTAGCCGAAGCATCACCGAGTTCTGGCGCAGATGGCACATCTCTTTGGGAAGTTTCTTCCGTGACTACGTCTACATTCCCCTCGGGGGTAATCGCCGTCACCAATCGCTCAACATTTTGGCAGTGTGGTTCTTGACTGGTCTTTGGCACGGTGCGAGTTGGAACTTCGTCCTCTGGGGCATGTATTTCGGTATCATCGTGATGTTAGAGAAATATACCCTTCTTCGTTTCATCCATCGTGTGCCGCGTGTCCTGCTCCATGTCTATAGTCTGCTACTCATCGTGGTGGGTTGGGGCATCTTCTACTTCGACGATTTCAACCGCCTCGGACAGTTTTTCCACAGCCTAGTGGGAGGAGCGAGCGAACTGCACAGTTTTATCACCACTGGCGCAGTATTCGACCATTTTTGGTTGTGGATCGCAGCCATCGTCTTGAGCATGCCGCTTCGTCATGGCGCACAATGGCTCACGGCTCGTGCCTTGGGAGGTGAATCTTCAGGCGCGTATGCTATGGTAACGACCCTCGGCAGGGTGGCACTCTCCGTGGGCATCCTAGCCCTCTCCGTAGCGTTGCTCGTAGGTGCCACGAACAATGCGTTCATCTACACCAGATTCTAAAACGGGCATTTCCCTTTTCTACCTCAGACTCTCGTTTTTATCATGCGATATTCTCGTTTTTATCTCCTCATTATTGGGCTTGTCTTTGCCGCCTTTGCCGTGGTCTTCGACACCTTCCCACGCAGCACTTTCTCTCCTCTCGAGAAACGCGACCTTGCCACGTTCCCGTCCTTCACTGTGGACCGCCTACTCTCGGGGGCATTTACCAAAGACATTTCTACTTGGTTCAGCGACAGCGAGCCTTACCGCGACCATTTCATGCAGATGAGCATGGAAACGAAACATGCACTCTCCCTCAATCGTGGTGAAGAAAATGTGACCTTCCATGCTGCCTCTCCTGATGCTTCAGAACTGGCTTCCAACGATGCGGCTGCCAACTCTCACGACCCTGAGATGCAGCAGTATGAAAACCACACTGCCGACGAGAATGCGAAGATTTCCAACGCAGGTATCATCGTCACGGGTTCGGGAAAAAATGTGCGCGCGCTCATGGCTTTTGGCGGAAGTAGCAAGGGCTGTGTGGGATATGCCCAAGCCTGCAATCTCTACCAACAAACTTTTGGCAAGTCGGTCCAAGTGTATTGCTTGCTCATCCCAACGGCAGTGGAATACTATTGTCCAGAACAGGCGAAACGTATCTCACGCCCTCAATACCCTACGATTCGCAGCGCCTATGCTTTGCTCGATCCTGCTGTGAAATCGGTGGATGCCTACACGCCTCTGGGAAAACATGCGCAAGAAGACATCTATCTCCGCACCGACCACCACTGGGCTCCCCTCGGCGGCTACTATGCTGCGGAAGCCTTTGCCAAGACTGCGGGCGTGCCCTTCAAAGACCTCTCACACTACGACCGAAAAGTGGTACGCAACTATGTGGGTAGCATGTATGGATATGCCAAAGACGTGGCTATCAAGAACGCACCCGAGGACTTTGTCTACTACGTTCCTAAAGGCGTGACCTACACCACCACCTATACGGACTATCAAGTGGACAAAAACTATCGCGTCACTGCCGAAGGAAAGCCGCACAATGGGGCGTTTTTCCAGCACTACCGCGATGGACACCCCGGAGCTTACTGCACTTTCATGGGAAGCGATCAACGCCTCACTGTGGTGCGCACCTCTACCCCCTCGAAGCGCCGCCTGCTCATCTTGAAAGACAGTTTCGGAAATGCCATTCCTGGCTATCTCTTCTTCAGCTTTGGCGAAATTCACGTTGTCGATTCGCGCTATTTCCTCAAGAATATGAAGGACTATGTGACGCAAAACAAGATTACCGACATCCTTTTTGCCAACAACATCTTCAAGGCTTATTCGCCCAATATCTATAAGTCTTACCTGCGCTTCCTATCGCAGCACGGAGGGGCTCCTACTGCCGCACCTGCAACCACAGAGAAGAGTGCGCCTAAGACGGACAAACCTGCCTCGACTTCCCCAAAGAAGAGCCCAGAAAAAGCCACACAACCCACCGCAGAAGGCGCTAGTGCGCCTAGTGCGCCTGCTGCTGCCGCCACGGAATAGGATTGCTCTCGAAAGAATTGCCACTTCCCACGCAATGTCCCCCTTTCTATATGAATCAGCTTACTTTTTTCGATTAGACTTATTAATGAGTATTGTCTGTTCTCTCGCTATATCGTAACTTTACACTGCAATTAACAAACCTCTATCTTCAAGTTTTTCCCTTGGAATTTGCTTGAGAAAACCATAAATTATGAAGAAATTTACTTTGAGCCTATTGGTAGCCCTCGCGCTTCCTCTCGCAACGCAAGCACAACGTGCCGTACGATGGACCGTAGGTATCACCACGCCTATCGTCAGCAGTGCTCCAACCGCTTTCCAATATATAGGATTCTCCGTCAAAGCATCCTATGAAAAAATCAAGAATGTGGAATTGGGTCTGGCTGTTTCTTCGGAGGCGCACACTCGGGGCATACAATATTATCATTATTATTCCTCCACCTTTGGAACTCAACTCGGAGCTCCCATCGAAGAACGCGTAACAGCCTCTTCAGTGTTGGCTTCTCTCAACGGAACCTATCGCTGGCAACCCGAAAAGACTGTTTCTCCTCTTGCTGGTGTGACCGTAGGTGTGTCTAACGACTCCTATGGTAGCAACAATTTCAGCAAGAGTCAAAGCGAATGGAACGGATTTGTGGCACCACATGTGGGCTTGATGCTCTGGCAACACCTCGATGTGCGCTTCTCCTACTACGTAGCGCCCAAAGATTTCAATCGCGGTATGCTCTCCGTGGGCTACAAGTTCTAAACGAAACTCTGTAAACCTAGCCCTCTAGTAGGACTTTTCTCCACAGAGCTTCGTGGCTCCCTATAAAACTCCCCGAGTATGGCTTTTTTCTAAACCATACTCGGGGACTCTTTTTGCCTAACATGTACTCTTTCCTTAGGACTCTTGTTTTCCTACTTTACCAACTTTCAGAAGATTCCTTCGTTTCAATCGCTGCCCTATCCGCTAGAGGAGAAGATTCTCTCCTAAGAGACAACCGAAACATTCTGAAGGCGCAACCTCTCTTCACGAATGTGATAACTACTACGCTCAGAAGGTGCAGCCTCTCTTCACTGATGTCGCAGCTACTACTCTCTAAAGGTGCAATCTCACTTCACGGACTTTACCAATCCTCTCTCCGACTTTCCAGAGCGAACGACACAAAAAAATTAATGGGACCTCCACTTATTAGCGGTGTCCCATTAACCAACACAAAAACTAAACTAGACTTAACTAAACTATTTTCTCGTTATCATCACGACAACTACGTAGTGCAAATTTAGGTAATTAATGATGACAAGCCAAGGATTTTTTGAAAAAACCGAACTTGTAGTGCCGATTTTAACAATCTACACAGAACATTCTATCAAGAATAGGGCAAAAGGTAGTAAGAACAAGCAGTAATCTTACTTCGCAGGTAAATAGTTCCCCCAGAAATCTACGAGGGTTATGGCTCAAAACGCACTGTTTTTTGCACCAGATAGGCATCTGCCAGTGTGAGTGCTGCCATAGCTTCGACAATAGGAACGGCACGCGGTAAGACGCAAGCATCGTGGCGTCCTCGAGCGTCGAGCGTTGTGGCTTCGCCATTCACATCAATCGTGCTTTGAGGTTGAAGGATGGTGGCAACTGGTTTGAAGGCTACACGGAAAACAATGTCTTGTCCATTGGAAATGCCACCTTGTATGCCGCCACTGTGGTTAGTGGCTGTGGTGTATCCAGGAAGGAAGCTGTCGTTTTGTTCGGATCCTCGCCAAGCACTTCCGGCAAATCCTAATCCATATTCGAAGCCCTTGACCGCATTGATGCTGAGCATCGCGGCTCCCAAACGAGCATGGAGCTTGCCAAAGGCGGGATCACCCCACCCTGCTGGCACGCCTTGCACCACACACTCGATAACTCCACCTATGGTGTCGCCTTCTTGCTTTACCTCCATGATGAGAGCCGCCATCTTTTCTGCCATGGCTGCATCGGGACAACGCACGGGGTTGCGTTCGATTTCAGAGAAATCCAACTGGTGATAGTCGGTGTCGAGCACAAGCGTGCCTACTTGTCGTGTCCAAGCGGTGATGCTCACGCCTAAAGCACGCAAGAGGAGTTTGGCAAAAGCGCCACCCACCACACGAGCTATCGTTTCGCGTGCAGAACTTCTACCACCGCCACGATGATCTCTCACCCCATATTTGGCATGATAGGTGTAGTCGGCATGCGATGGTCGGAAGAGGTGACGCATATTGTCGTAGTCCTTGGAGTGCTGATTGCGATTGCGCACAATGAACCCTATGGGACATCCAGTGCTCTTGCCTTCAAACACGCCAGAAAGTAGCTCCACCTGATCATCTTCTTTGCGAGAAGTGGTGAGTGGACTCTGACCGGGTTTGCGACGTTGCAATTCGCTTTGGATGAAATCTTCGTCGATGACGATGCCCGCAGGGAAACCATCAAGCACGCCTCCGATGGCGCTACCATGACTCTCACCGAAAGTGGTGAGACGAAGGTGTTGTCCGAATGTATTCATTTTTAGAGGTTAGACATTAGACGTTAGAGGGTCGCAGATCCTTTTATGCTCGCCACGACAAGCGTGGCTCGGGCATTAGAGATTAGATGTTAGAGAGCTAGAGCAACTAGAACAACTAGAGCTGCTAGAAAATAAGAAAACTAGCCCCAAAACAGCAAGCCGGACTTTGCGGAACGTATCCGTGAAGTCCGGCTTGTGGAGTTTTCATCATAGAAAGCCGAGATCTCTGCTTATCTCTCTGAGCAACTATTCACAAGAGTCCCTCAAAATAGAGCAAGGCAACGACTTTCCTGTTTGCAAAAAGCGTTTAATACTAGTGTCCGCCGCAAGCGCAACCTTCTTCACCATGTTCGTGATGATGATGTCCGCCACAACCGCAACCTTCTTCACCATGTTCGTGGTGATGATGTCCACCGCAACCGCAGCCATCTTCGCCATGTTCGTGATCGTGGTCGCAACCACAGCCACAACCTTCGCCTGACATCATGTTGAGCGCACCTTGAATTTCTTCGTTGCTTGCCTCACGAGCCTTCTCCACCTTGCCTTTGTAGTGGAGAGTTTTGCCAGCCAAGGGGTGGTTTAAGTCGAGCACCACAACTTCTTCTTTGACTTCGAGCACAAGACCATCGAAGCGGAATCCTTCTTCATTGACAAGAGGAAGCACTGCACCAGGATAGATGGTGTCGTTGTCAAAGCGACCATTCACCATAAAGGTTTGTTTGGGCACTTCAATCACATGTTCTTCCTCGTAAGGACCATAAGCGTCCTCTACGCTCAGCGTGAATTCGAAAGCATCTCCTTCGTTGAGGTGAGCCACTTGGCTTTCAAAGGCTTCCAAAGCCATGCCCAATCCAGAAATAAACTGAAATGGGTGCTGTGCTGGAGCTTCTTCTACGATTTCACGCACGCCTGCTTCGTTGTCCACGAAGAGTTGATAAGAAACAGCGATATAACGGTTTGAACCCGTAGGAAATTGGGTAGTTTCTTGTAAATTGTTCATATTGGAAATGTTTTGCTTTAACCGCAATCGGTCATTAGACCGTGAAATTGCTACTGGTAATGGACAAGAAGACCGATTGGGGTCAGCGATATTGATAATATATAAGCATTTATATCGGAGATGGCACATCAAAATGTGCAAGATCTACCGAGGTATTTGAGAGAGGTTCGTCTGAAAGTAGGAAGAAATGCAGAGATTACAAGACTTCTAAGCGCAATTCCATAGCCAACTTCTTGAAGGCTTCGTTTTTCTTGAGCATCTCTTGGAATATCTCTCTAGGAGAATAGGCACGTGGTTTGACATTCACCGCAGTGTTGACGATAAACTTCACCACGACATCGTCGTTCTTTAGACCTTGGCGCAGATATTGTGTGAGGGCAGGCAACACCTGTTGGAGGTAATTGGCAGCGGCTGAGTTTTCGACCATCGCTTCTACCAAATAGTTTTCCTTCAACTCAGGTAACATGGTTTTCAAGCGTCCTGATTCTGCACCCTGTCTAGCAGGAAGTTCGTTGGCAAATCGCAACCATTGATAGCGCAACTCCTCGAGCGTGAAAGGTTCGTGGCGCTTTTCTGTTGGCGTAACGGCGACTTTTTGTGGTGCATCGCCCTCTCCAGCAGCACCTTGCGCAGTGGCATGGGTGCCAACCGCAGTATTAGGCTGGGGACGGCGCGTGAGTGACACCGTTTGCAAACGACTTCTATCGAATTGGTTTTGTGCATTGCCCTGTTGTCCTGCGCTTGTGCTAGCCTTTGCTGCGAAGGTCGGAGCAGAAGGTCGGTAGGCAGTGGGAGGATCTGCGACACCTGCGGGCAACCCAGGCGAAGCAGTGGGGGAAACCGCTGAATAACCCGAAGGCATAGCGGACGCAACTTGGGGAGCTGCCGAGGGCTGACCCTGGCGCTGTGGAGCTGCACTCACCCCAGTGGTGGGTGCGAGCTGGAAGATGGGGAGGAGGCACTTTTTAGGGCGACGCCCGGAACCCACTGCTTCATCTTCTTGCATAATCTGCGCCACTTGAATGAGCGTCAACTCCACGAGCAGACGCTTGTTGGGCGCAGCACGATAAGCCATGTCGCAATCGTTGCAGAGTTTCAAGGCTCGATAGAGAAAACGCGGTGTGCAGCGCTGCGCTTGCTCTGCGTATTGTTGGCGTACCGTCTCAGCAACTTCCAGCAAAGGAAGGGTCTGTGGATCACGACTCACCAAGAGATCACGGAAATGCGCAGCAAGTCCGCTCATAAAATGCCCACCTTCAAAACCTTTAGAAAGGATTTCGTTGAGCTTCATCATAGATTCCGGTATCTCTCCTTTGACCAAATGGTCAGTGACTGCGAAATAATAATCGTAGTCGAGCACGTTGAGGTTGTCGATGGTGGATTGGTAGGTGATGTTACCTCCCGTAAATGATGCCACTTGGTCGAAGATAGAGAGCGCATCTCTCATACCACCATCAGCTTTTCGCGCAATAACATTGAGCGCAGCTTCCTCATATTGGATGCCTTCTTGCTCTGCCACGTGCTGAAGATGGCGCACCGTGTCGCCCACCTCCATACGATTGAAGTCATAAATCTGACAGCGCGAAAGAATCGTGGGAAGAATCTTGTGCTTCTCCGTAGTGGCAAGGATGAAAATCGCATGCGCTGGCGGTTCCTCCAAAGTTTTGAGGAAAGCATTGAAAGCAGCTTGCGAAAGCATGTGCACCTCGTCGATGATAAACACCTTATAACGTCCCACTTGTGGGGGAATCTGCACCTGGTCTATGAGTTCTCGAATGTCATCTACGGAGTTATTAGAGGCGGCATCGAGCTCATGGATATTATACGAGCGTCCTTCGTTGAATGCCACACAACTTTCACAATGATCACAGGCTTCTCCGCTTTCAGTGGGCGTGAGACAGTTGATCGTTTTTGCGAAGATGCGCGCCGAAGTCGTCTTACCCACGCCACGAGGTCCACAGAAAAGATAGGCATGTGCCAACTTTCCTGTTGCAATCGCGTTCTTGAGCGTAGTGGTAAGCGCACTCTGTCCTACCACACTATTGAAGTTGGTGGGACGATATTTGCGAGCCGATACAATGTAGTCTGACATAACGTGCTAAGTTTGCTACAAAGTTACAATTTTCCTACGGATAAATCAACAAGTAAGGGCGATGAACACTCGTCCATCGCCCCTTTTTTTAGGTTATCCTATATAAAGCTGCCTCTACTAAAGGCTGATTTCTAAAATGCAACCTTGGGCAAAAGTAGGCAATTATTTAGGAGAATCCCTTCTTGAAAATCATGTTATGCCTCGGTGGCTTCTTTGAATTCTTCCTCAGCCTCCTTTTGTTTACCGAGATATTCAGGAAGATTCATACCAGCTTGTTCGAAGAGATCGGAGAGAGGAGGCACAGACTTGAGCAGACCACTGAGGAAATTGGCAGTACTTCCTTTGCCATCAGCAGACTGTCCGCCATTGTCCCAGACTGTCACCTTGTCAATGTTGATACCCTTGATAGCTTCTACTTGAGTGCGCACAAGTTCTGGGAGCTTTTCGAGGAGCAAGAGGGTGTAAGCCTTCGTAGCATCGCCACCGGCAGCCTGAATCATCTTGTCATAACCTTGAGCTTGACGCGTGAGAATCTCATAAAGGCCCTTTGCCTCTGCTTCCATCTTAGCAAAAATAGCATCAGCTTCACCACGCGCTTGCACGCGCTTCTGTTCGGCTTCGGCTTCTGCCTCGATGACCATGCGTTTCTTCTCCACTTCTTGAGCCACAATCACATTGGCTTGTTGAGAAGCACGCTCGCGCTCTGCACGCGCCATTTCAGCTTCACGCTCAGCAGAGTAGGCTTCTTCCAAGGCTTTTGCCTGTGCCACCTTTTCGGCTGCCACAGCTCTGCGACTTGCTTCAGCTTCTTGCTCACGGCGCAAAGCATCAGAATTGGCAATCGCCACCTTAGCTTCGTTTTCACCGGCAATGGCTTTGGCGTTGGCTTCAGAAGTACGGATACGCGTTTCCTTTTGCGCTTCAGCACGACCGATTTCACCAATCTTTTCTTGTTCTGCCACGCTTACTTTTGCCTCGTTGATGGCCTTAGCCGCAGCTTCTTTTCCCAAGGCTTCGATGTAACCACTCTCATCTTTGATGTCG
>JABZGM010000290.1 GCA_015259235.1 Alloprevotella sp.
CTCCTAGGTTCTCAATGAAAGCCTTCTTTGCCAAAAGCAAGTCAGTAGCTACAAATTTCAAGTTCTGACCTAATTCCCAAAAAGGCGCATTTACATTCGGGCGCGTGTCCTTCGTCTTTGTGTGGCTGCGCTTGCAACTCCACCACAAAAGCGCGCCTTCGCTTTTCACGCTTACCATGTCGATAAATTCTTCACCAACTCCGCCGCTTTGGAACTGGAAACCATCGGGCAAAGCGTCCCAATCTCCTAGGGGGCGCATCGCTGCACCTCTGAAATCCTCCTGCGCTCGCGTCCATGGTGTGGGTCTGAATGATTCCTCCAATTTCGGGCAGGCAAAATAAACTTTTCCGCCGTTGCCATCGTTACGTCCATTGCACCAGCTAGGCAAATAGATGTTTGTGACACCTGTGCTGCGTGCCGTAAAAGTAACCGCATACCGCTTCCACCCCTCGGCTGTGTTTTTCCCCTCGTCTATGGGATTCGCTCCGCTGATTTTGAAGTGAGTGCCGTCGATAGGCCATGCAATCATCCACCCTGCGCCTGAGCCTTTTACATAAACCGAAAAAGTATAAGTCACGCCTGCGGTAAGGTCTAACACTTGATAAAGGCTCGCAATGCAATTCACATCGTTGTACCTTGTACTCTTTTGGAAAGATTCGCACGACACCACCTTTGCGCCTGCGTGTGGGGCTGCCACATTGGGTTCGTGTCTTACGATTCCTCCGTTCACTGTTTCCGCTCTCCACGCAAAGCCTCCATTGCGCGCGCTATCATTCGACACATTCTTGGGGTCGAAATCCGCGCTTTTTAGCAAGTTTGGCATCGGGGTCAATCCGTCCGCACCGTTCTTGCCGGGGTCGCCTTGTTCTCCTTTGGTCTTGCTCCACTTGTAAGCACTTGGGCTGGTTGGGGCTGTCTTATTGAAGTCCGTGCATCGACCGATATAGTCCCCTACCGTTTCACCATCGGGTAAAGTGAAATTGCTTCCTCCATCGTTTGAATACTTGATGTGAAGATACGAAGTACGTCCATCATCTCCGTTGCGTGGCTTTTCCTGCACCACAATCCAGTTCGTGTTGTTCGCACTCGGGCGAGTGCTGCCATTGCCACGCGGTGCAAGTTCGTAGAGCGTACCATCCAACCAAACGCGCGAAATCTCATAAATCCCCGTTGTGGTGTTCTTCCCCTCGTGGTAGTAAGACTGCTGCGCGCTCCACACTCCGCGGTCAACGCGCTCCGCTATCGGCTCCCCTTGTGGAGAAAATCGGATAATATCCTGCGTAATGATGCCGCGCGCATAGAGATAGTTGCTATTTTCGTTCACCGCTCCGCCAAGTGCATTTTGCACCCACGTTGGCAACGTACCCAAAGAAAAGCCGTCCACTTGTTTGGGGTCAATGATAGGCGCGTTCACGTTCACCCTTCTCACGATTTGACCGCGCTCGGGGTCTAGCACAATGTGACTTTGTCGCGTGGTGTCGCTCGCGTTGCCCCATCTTGCCACGCGCATTTGTACAATCGGTTGCGCGTTTGCCCCTCCTGGCACTTGTCCATTTTGGTAAAGTCCAGCAGAAACCACGCGCCCCTCCACTTTGCGCACTGCCATCCACGACGTTTGCACACCTCCTCCGCCTTGTAGGTTGTTGTATTGTCCGCGTATGATGTCACCCACCACAAAGGGGGCTTGCGTGTCGCCTGCAAAGCGTTCGCGCATCGTGATGTCATAACTTCTAAATGGCGCAATTCCGCGCGGTGTCGTGTCTACTACCGTCTCAATCACTCCCCCCTCGGTGAGCCACTGCGCTCCCTCGGTGATTTTGATGCGGTTGATGAGATATTCCGCTGCCTTGATAAATCCGCGCACTGTCAGCGTCTCAAACTCCGCGCTGCCATCATCCGCCACACGCGCGCCGCTTGCCCCTGCGTTGAAGTTCGCAGTTTGCAGAGCCTCAGCCGTTGCCGACTTTTCCGCGCGCTGCGCACTCGTAGCCGCGTCCGCTGTTTTCGCGTGGTTCGCATTTGTCGCACTCGTGGCGGTATCCGCCGTTCTCGCGTGGTTCGCTGTCGTTGTCGCCGTGTCGGGCATATAGGCAGCACCACCCTCCACAGTCATCACCGCACCGTCACCAGTGGCAGGCGAGTTTGTGTCTTGCAAATCCCTGCTGCGTGGTTTCGCAGGCTTGCGCAGTGTAGTCAGATTGTAAACGTCTTCCATATCGGTCTAAGATTTAAGCGTCAAAACGTAGGTCTATAATGTTCATTTATCAAACGCACCAGCGTCACATCCCCACAGTCCTCCATCAAGTCCTGCCGCGTGGCGGTCGCGATGAAAAGCGCGCTATTTCCTTGCGCGTGTTCTCTATATCGCGCCAACCCCTCGGGGTCAATCGCCGCTTCTCCCGAAATCCTTGCGCATCGCGTGGCATATTGAGAGTACAACGAATTGATAAAAAGCCGTTCGGGACTGTCCACGTGGTCGGCGCGTTTGAGTTGTCGCAAGGGTATCCCCATTCGGTTCACATACACCC
>JABZGM010000291.1 GCA_015259235.1 Alloprevotella sp.
GAATACATGAGGCAAGAGTTGCGCAACACCTTGGGAGCTTTGCCAAAGAGGCTCTTGATTTTCTTGCTCACGCGCTCCACTTCTTGGCGGAAGCACTCAGGGCTTTTGATGGAGGAGAAGCCGTGGCTGTAGGGTTCGGCAAGGAATTCCACGCAACCGGTTTGGTTGAGTTCGTCGAGGAGTTCGAGCACCTCGGGGCTGTATTGTTCGAGGAGTTCGATGGCAGTGCCCGAGAGGGAGAAAGCGCACTTGAAATAGTCGCCATAGCGGTGCGCCATTTCAATGAGTGCTTGGAGGGCAGGGATGTAGGAATGTTCGGCAGTTTCGGTGATGGAACGCTCGTTTTCGTAGTCATCGTAGTAGTAGTGGTCCGTGCCGATGTCGAAGAAGCGATAGCGTTTGAGGTGGATATTCTGGTGAATCTCGAAGTATAGGCAAACAGTCTTCATGAGAGAGAGGTTTAATGTGCGTGAATGGGGGAGAGGGGTTGTGGATATGGGGCAGGTGAAAGGGCTATTTGTAGCGCGCTAGCACCTCATCATAGCAGCGACGGATGCGAAGTCCCACCTTTTCCCAAGTGATTTGGTCCACTTCCTTCTTACCTTCGGTTTGGAGGTAGTCGAAGAGACCGTCGTTGGTGCAGATGGAATACATGGCATCTGCCATGGCTTCGATGTCCCAATAGTCGGTTTTGATGCACTTGTCGAGGATTTCGGCACAGCCACTCTGATAGGAGATGATGCTGGGCACGCCACATTGCATGGCTTCGAGGGGCGAAATGCCGAAGGGCTCCGACACGGAGGGCATGACATAGACATCGGAGTCGCGGAAGATCTCATAGACCTCCTTGCCCTTCATGAATCCCGGGAAGTGGAAACGGTCGGCAATGCCACGCTGTGCGGCAAGATTGATCATCGCTTCCATCATATCGCCCGAACCTGCGAAGCAGAAACGGATGTTTTGCGTGCGTTTGAGCACGAGGGCAGCGGCTTCTACGAAATACTCTGGACCCTTTTGCATGGTGATGCGTCCGAGGAAGGTAACCACCTTCTCTTTGCGTTCGCGGTGCGGCTTGCGTTGATCCACAATCGCTTGGATGTCTTGGGGCAGAGGATAGACGGCATTGTGCATGGCGACGCACTTCGCAGGGTCTTGATGGTAGTGGTTGATCACCGTCTGGCGTGTGAGTTCCGACACGCACATGATGCAGTCGGCATGGTCCATACCGTCTTTCTCGATGGCATAGACAGTGGGGTTCACTTGTCCGCGAGAGCGGTCGAAGTCTGTGGCGTGCACGTGGATCACCAAGGGGCGTCCGCTCACCTGCTTGGCGTGGATGCCAGCAGGATAGGTGAGCCAGTCGTGGGCGTGAATGATGTCATATTGCTGTTGTCGGGCGATGACACCAGCCACGATGGAGTAGTTGTTGATTTCTTCTTGCAAGTTGTTGGGATATTTTCCAGAAAACTCGATGCAACCCAAATCGTTGGTTTGGCGATAGGAGAAATCAGCGTAGATGTTGTCGCGGAGAGCGTAGTATTGTTCGGGCGTCATGCGCGTGCCGAGGCGTTCTTTGACGTAGTCGTAGTCCACATCGCGCCACACGATGGGCGTTTCGCTCAGCCCGATGAGGTTCATAAAACTTTTATCTTCGTCGCCCCAAGGCTTAGGAATGCAGAAGGTGATGTCCATGTCGGGCTGTTGCGCCATGCCGGCTGTGATGCCGTAGGACGCAGTGCCGAGTCCGCCTAGGATGTGGGGAGGAAATTCCCAACCAAACATGAGTACTTTCATATCGATGCTCGTTAATATGTAGATAAAAGGTTATGCTTCAGCGCGATGCTTCTCGAGGAGACGGATGGTACGCAGGATGCCACTCACGTTCATGGCGAAGGAGATGGCACCACGACCCGAGAAGGGTGGGTTGCCGTCGAAGAGTTCGGGGATGGTGCCCACACAGTGGTAGAAGAGTTCTTCTTCAAAGCCGATGAGTTGTCGCTCGATGTAGTTCACTCCACTCATCTTGTAGACGCGCAAATAAGCCTCGAGATAGAATCCGGTGAGCCAGGGCCACGCGGTGCCTTGGTGGTAGGCATAGTCGCGTTGCTGCTGATGTCCCACATAGTAGGGCGTGTAGCCTCCACTCTTGGGCGAGAGCGAACGGATGCCCTTGGGCGTTTTGAGTTCGCGGGTGCAGATGTCGAGCACGCCTTTGCGCTCTTTGAGGGTGAGGGGTGAGAAATCGAGGGCGATAACCAAGAGCTGATTGGGGCGCACCGACCAGTCGCAGGCTTGTCCATCGACATAGTCGAAGAGATAGCCATGCTCGTTGAGGAAAGTGCTGCGGAAGTTCGTTTCAAAGAGTTTGCACTCTTCCTCGATGCGCTCTGCCACCACGTGGTGCATGGGTTGATCGCTGTCCACCAGCATTTGTTGATAAAACTTTTTAGCGTTGTAGTAGAGGGCGTTGAACTCCACGATGTAGCCTGAACGAGGGATGATGGGACGACCATAAGCCTGAG
>JABZGM010000292.1 GCA_015259235.1 Alloprevotella sp.
TGTTTCACTGCAGCACTTTGTGAGAGATGAAGCAAAGTGTCAGCAGCCAACAGCCCTTTATTGTCGAAAGCAAGGAGCAAGGTTTTGCCAGCAGGTGCCAAATAATCTTGGTGATGTGCAGAAGAAGCAACAGAAGCACTAGCAGCAGAAGAAGAAGCAGAATGCGCGTGTGTTGTAGCTCCAGTGACGGCATCACACCCGCCTTTGTCGAGCGTCACCAACAATACGTTGCGACATTTGTCAAGAGAATCGTGGAAAGTAGCATCGCAAGCAGTCAGCGTCAGCAATACCAAGGAAGTAAATCCTAAGAAAAGGGAAGTATGCAGAGATTTCATATTAGACATCTATTGTATATGCAACTCAGTTTCGTAAGAGTGGACATTCCATTTCTCGATTTCCACATCATATACCATGAAGGTATTGCAATCTTTGCACTTCTTCTTTACGCGCAATTTGATGGTCACTTCATCACCGCAACTGAGGTTGGCATTTTGTTGTTGAAGCGCGATGCGAATGAGTGCAGGTAAACTTAGCGCGCTGGTGTGTTCCTTGACAGCATCAGACAGCTCGACATTTTCATTTTTATATTGAAGTGTCAAACGTCCGTCAGCAAGCTGTGCAGTGGTGTTACCCAAGAGGTTGTAGCTTAGTTTGAGCGTATCACCTACAACATCACGCTGGAGCGGTTGAAGGAGGAGGAAATCAGAAGATTTTTCTAATTTAGCTTGAGGAACATCCCAATCTGCGGTATTCACACCATTTGTCACAGGCTCGTGCGAGAGTTTTTGTCCAGAAGTGAGAAGATTCAGCTGAAAGTCTTTAAGCATAGAAGTCCCATCAGCTTGAGTCTTGTCACCATCAATGATGAGATGCACATTCGTGCGCAGAGCTTGTTGGCGGAAATTGATAGCCGCATGACGATAGACACTTCCATATTTAGCAGGATTGGGGATATTGATTACTTCATCTAGAGGATACTGCGAAGTAGCCAAGAAGTGCGCATATTCAGTAGAATCGAGCGGAAGTCTTGAAAGTCCAGTTCCTGCAAAACCAAATCTGAGTGGTTCGGGAGTATTGGGAAAGACGAGCGAATTGTCTTGTTGTTGTCGAAGTTGGAAGAAGACGTCACTTTTTTGGGTGACACCTTTTTGTAGTTTTGCGGTTTGGAAGTTGTCGGCATTTCCAGCCCACGCCACCAAATCGTAGTCCCCTTGTGTCAAGGGAATATAAGTCTCGTGATTATCACTAAGGTTAATAGCATGGTCAGTGGCAACATAATTGGCGAGAAGTCCAGTATGTTTATCAAAAGCCAAGACCACCAAGTTGTTCACCTGACCGATAGCAGAGTTTTTCAGATGGCAAGGTGTTTGTTGATAGAATCGCACATAAACCCCTTGAGGACAATCAGCAAGTTCATCGTGAAAGATGGCATCGCAGGAGTACATGGCGAAAACCGCAACCAAAGTGGCGCATGAAGCGCAAATTTTAGCGAGAAGGTTCATGTGAAGAATTTAAGAATCGTCGGAATATGCGCATCAATGTTGTCGCTCTTTGGAGCAAAGCACGGTTAAGCGTAATGGTGCGCAAGAAAGAAAAAGCAAGCGAGGGGAGGGCACCTCCCCTCGCTTGGAATGATAGTAGTTCTACTTAAACTAGCAGTTAAATTTAGAGAGACAGTTCGATTTCGCGACTGTGCACTTGCCATGGCAAGATAGTCACGTTTGTAGACATCCAAGTTTTATCCAAAGTAAGTGGATCATTAGGATCTACAGGTGGTGTATCAGGTTCATTAGGATTGTCTCCAGGTGTGGGTTTGGGGTTAGGATTGTTGGGATTGTTGGGATTGGTAGGATCATTGGGAACCAATGGATTCCAGTTTCCACCGAGGTTCTTGATTGCAGTGATGTGGATGTTGTAGATATTATTACGGATAACAGGGCTGTTGACGTTATTAGCGTCAGGATTCAACCACGCCCAATAGAGAACAACACGCTTCGTGAATTTGCGAACCTTTTGACCAGCAACACCTTTTTTGGTAACATCTTGTGAAGTTGCCAATGACTTATAGAAGAAACCAGTAGTTTCGCCATAGAACAAATCTGCGGCTTCACCGAGCGTAGCACCATCTTCTAGTGTACCATCAGTAGCAACGACTTTTTCTGGAGTAAGATAGCCACGAACCAGCACATAAGGAGTATTACCCTTACGATAGCCTGACTGTTCACGGTCGGCATTAAACTTGTGCACAGTGGGAAGTACAAAGACTGACTTAGTGAATTTTGGAGTTAAGTCACTGATTTCATGAGCAGTAAGTTCATGCAAAGCAAAACCGTCTGTCTTACGTCCTGCCTCAGTGGATTTGAGACCGGAATAATCATAGTAAGTTGATGCTTGAGTATCATAATTATTCGCAGGGATGTAGCTATAAGAAGGTGTTTTGTAAGCACCATCTGCTGCTGCATTCGCGTTGCTAGCTTGCACCAAATAAAGTTTCTTTTCACCTTGAGCAAC
>JABZGM010000293.1:0-297 GCA_015259235.1 Alloprevotella sp.
TTTTGTTGGGGTAAATGTTCTTGTTGTGACAAGGAGAAATGAAGGAGGGACAGAGCAACGCTTTTCGGCACAGATAAGTCTACCATTTTCAGCGTATTTCATGAAGGAATAGTGGGAGGTGGGATAATTTGTGTACAGTGATGTCTTTATATGCTGTTGTTCCGTCTGTTGTTTTTCCTGTCTTTTTACGTATGATTGATTTTCTTGGGTACTTTGTAATATAATGACAATCAAAACGATATGGATTTCTGAAGTCGTTGCTCTTACCTCACTATCAAAGTTGAATGGTTTTACATA
>JABZGM010000293.1:307-2489 GCA_015259235.1 Alloprevotella sp.
AAATAAAAAGACAAAGTGAAACTCTTCAATTGGAGATGTTTTGTCGTTTTTCTGGTGAAATCGGCAATATGAGACAAAAAATACGCGCACATCTCTCGGAAATGAGAAGTGTGCGCGCAAATGTTAGGATTTTGCCGCGAAAGAGTGGGGCAGAGGTGTTGAAGTTGTCTTACTTGCTTGCTCGTGGAAACTTGCGACTATTATCCTTTTGTTTGTTGCGAGTTTCGCAGGTTTTCAGATTGCGTTGTAAAAACGAGAAGTGCTGTGGAGAAGAACACTCATAAGGCTGCGATTTTTAGTAACGGACAGCCTTGCTGCTGAAAGGCGCGATGTCTTCGCCCACGATAGCAGAAGCGAGGAGATTTGCCAAACGGCTGGTGCCGATGCGGAAAAGACCTTGCTTGATGTAGTCTTCGCCAAGGGTCTCTGCCACGATGGTGTAGAAATCGATGGCTTCATCTACGGTCTTGATGCCACCAGCAGCTTTGAAGCCTACAAGGCGACCAGTTTGTTCCTTATATTCCAAAATGGCTGAGCACATCACCAACGCTGCTTCGGGGGTAGCGGCTACTGCCACTTTTCCTGTGGAAGTCTTGATGAAGTCAGCACCGGCATACATGGAGAGGATGGATGCTTTCTTGATCAGTTCTGCAGTTTTGAGTTCACCAGTCTCGAGGATAACCTTGAGAGGGTGGTCACCGCACACTGACTTGAGCTCTGCAATTTCGTCGGCGCAAGTTTCGTAATCACCACTCAAGAAGGCACCTACAGAAAGCACCATGTCGATTTCATCTGCACCGTCTGCCAGGGCGAGGGCCGTTTCCACTGTCTTTACTTCAAGGAAGGTTTGTGAAGCAGGGAAACCACCGCTCACGCAAGCCACTTTGACGTTGTCTGCTTGGAGATTTTGGCTTACAGTTGCCGCAAAATTGGGATACACGCAGATGGTAGCCAAGGGGGGAAGGTCGGGATGTTGGTCGCTCCAGCGGTTGACGCTTTCTGTGAAATTGAACACGCTCTCGTGTGAGTCTGTCACGGTGAGGGTGGTGAGTTCCACGGTGGAGAGGAGGGTGCGGAGTACTTCGGGAGTGTTGTATTTCTCGCGGTTTTGGGCGATGATTTCGCGTACGGTGCTACTCACTTTCTCGTCGCTCAAACGAAGTTCGTACTTAGAGAATGCTTGTTCGTACTGGTTTTCTTCATCGTCATGATGTGAGTGACCGCATTGACAGTCGTGGTTGTGCTGTTCGTGCCCTTCGTGTTGGCAGCAGCAGTCATGTTCGTGATCGTGGTGTTCGTGACCACATTCGCAGTGATGTTCAGACATAGTGATAGTATGTTATAGGGTTGTAGCTGTTTATTGGAGAAAATAATAGGTTTATTCTTTGTTGTGTGTATCCATGAGGATGGTGACAGGACCATCGTTGAGGAGGCTTACTTGCATATATGCGCCAAACTGTCCAGTAGCAACAGGACGTTGTAAGCCCTGACTGAGATTTTCCACAAAATATTGGTAGAGGGGCTTGGTATGCTCTGGACGCGCAGCACGGATGTAGCTGGGGCGATTGCCCTTCTGCGTTGCTGCCATGAGGGTGAACTGACTCACCACCATCACGTCTCCTTGGATGTCCATGACGGAACGGTTCATTACCCCTGCTTCATCGTCAAAGATGCGCATTTTGAGGATTTTCTGCACGAGCCATTCGGCATCGGATGCGGTGTCGTCGTGCGTGATACCAAGCAGCACGAGGAGACCTTGCTCGATGTGGCTGTACTCTTGGGCATCGATGCTAACTTGTGCGTGTTTGACACGCTGTATAACAACTCTCATAGTTGCAAAGTTACGTTTTTCTTCCGATTATATCTAGTACTACTTAAGATATTCTCCTTTAATGGAGGGAGTTTAGACTTCTTTCTCGGCCGTAGGATTGGGATGTAGGGCTTCAAAGAGCTTTGCACCGCGCTTCTCTCCCAACGCTTCTTGAAATTGCTCCACAGTCGTTGCGAGGATTTGTTTCACACTGCCGAAGTGTTGTATGAGGGTTTGCTTGGTCTTTTCACCTATTCCTGGGATATTGTCTAGAGCAGAGGCGGTTTGTCGTTTGCTGCGCTGTTGGCGATGGAAGGTGATGGCGAAACGGTGCACTTCGTCTTGCATCTGCGTGAGCACCTTGAAGAGGTA
>JABZGM010000294.1:0-2232 GCA_015259235.1 Alloprevotella sp.
GTATTCAGAACTAGAGTTTGTATATTTAGTAATTCTATCTCATATAGGGATTCAAGCAATTTGTTAAAGCTAGGTCTAGAGGACAGAAATGTCAGAAATAAGTCCGATATTTGTACACTCTTAAGAATGTTGCCTGTTAATCAGGGGGGCGTTGGTTCAAGCCGATCCTGAAGCGCAACGCACAACATTCGAAAGAGTGTTGCGCGTTTTTACATAAAACGACATCATTGAAATATAACAGCGGAACAAGCAGAAAACCAATAAAAATCAGTAGTTTTGCACTAATTCATTCTTTTTCAAACAAGCAACATCAGATTATAAGGTAGCCATATAGCTAAATCACTGTCAAATTAGGCAGATAATATTGATTGCAACTATAATAGCAGCTGTAAAGCATCTGATATAGTAAACATAAAAACTCTGCCTATCACTGACACATGAGTAACAGAAGTAACAATCAAGGAAGAGCCTACAAATATGCTTGCCTTCATTCATTAGAGCAAGCAATACAAACTATTCGTCAAGCGCAAATCATAGAAAATAGTAGCTACCAATCTGCTAAAAGAGCTTGGGACACTTTAAGCGAAGAAGAAAAAGAATTATATAAGCTAAGTAGTCAATCTATGACCAGTACCATATTTGCCATGGAACCTAGAATCATAGAAATCACTAACGACCTTTTAAGCCTATATATACAAGAAGACAAACATGGTGAAATTGCCGATGTCCGTGATATTATCATTCAACGAAACGATATTGCTTGGGAGATAGGACTAAGTATTAAGCACAACCACATGGCTGTTAAACATAGCCGTATTGCTAAAAATCTTGACTTTGGTGATAAATGGTATGGAACTAAGTGTTCGCAGTCTTACTGGGATGAGGTGAAACCAGTTTTCGACTTCCTTACAGAGCAAAAGAACGCAGGAATGCTGTTTAAAGATTTAGAGTCTAAAGAGGAGCAAGTCTATGTTCCATTACTTAAGGCTTTCATGAACGAAATCAGGAAGCAAGTAGCATTAGACGATCGCATTCCTCGACATTTAGTAGAATACTTATTGAGCAAATACGATTTCTACAAAGTCATTAGTATTGATGAGCAGCGTCTTACCACCATACAATCTTTTAATATGTATGGCACATTAAATCTCCCTTGCAGCCATGCTCTCCCTAAAATAAAAATCCCGATAATTGAACTTCCGACCACATTACTATTCATTGGCTTTAAACCCGAAAGCAAAACAACCATAATTATGGTATTTGACAATGGTTGGCAATTTTCTTTTAGGATTCACAACGCTAGCTCAGTTATTGAAACTTCCCTAAAATTTGACATCCAAATAATAGGAATGCCCGCCTCTGCAAACATAACCTTCAACTGTAAGTGGTAAAAAATGAAACTAATTAGCCTTTTCTCAGGTGCAGGAGGTCTTGACAAAGGCTTCCACAATGCAGGTTTCCGCACCGTTATTGCCAACGAATATGACAAAAAAATCTGCCCAACATTTAGAGCAAATTTCCCTGATACAACACTTTTAGAAAAAGATATTAGAGATATACCTTCCGACATTTTCCCAAAAAATCCTGCAGGTATCATTGGTGGTCCCCCTTGCCAATCATGGAGTGAAGCTGGGTCTCTCAAAGGGATTGATGATGCACGAGGACAGTTGTTTTATGAATACATTCGTATTCTTCGTGACACACAACCCTTATTTTTTGTAGCAGAGAATGTTTCTGGAATGCTTGCTAAGCGTCATTCAGAAGCGGTTATAGGTTTCTTGAAACTTTTTGACGAGGCAGGGTATGATGTCAATCTGAAAATGCTTAACGCTAACGACTTTGATGTTCCAGAAGATCGTGATCGTGTGTTCTATATCGGATTCCGAAAAGATCTATGCATCTACGATTATGAGTATCCCACACCACAAAAACACAAGCCCACACTTCGCGAAGCCATTTGGGATTTACAAGAAACGGCTATCCCAGCAAGAGAAAAAAATCACACCAACGGAGAAGATTGCATAATACCTAATAACGAGTATTTCGTTGGAGCTTACTCGCCTATCTTTATGTCACGCAATCGTGTACGTTCATGGGATGAACCTGGCTTTACGGTACAAGCTAGTGGTCGTCAATGCCAACTCCATCCACAAGCACCGAAGATGGAGAAAATAGAGAAAAATCTGCAAAGATTTATACCAGGCAAGGAACATCTATATCGTAGAATGACGG
>JABZGM010000294.1:2242-2478 GCA_015259235.1 Alloprevotella sp.
TACAGAGTTTTCCAGACGACTATAAATTCATCTACGATGATGTAAATTATGGCTATAAGATGATTGGCAATGCTGTGCCAGTGAACCTAGCCTACCATGTAGCGATAAGCATTATCGATACATTAAAAAGACATAACATCAACATTGAGAGCTAGGCAAAGACACTCATCAACTTAGCTGTCTTTCAAATACTGAACTTTCGGGATTCGACGCATCAACATAAAATCTCCCACGTT
>JABZGM010000295.1 GCA_015259235.1 Alloprevotella sp.
GTGAAACGGTGCCTACACCTTTCAAAGGTGCGCAGTTCGCCATCAGCGTCAGGGGGCAAAGTATGTCGCCAACTTATCCAAGCGGTTGCGTGCTTTTCATCTCTAAAAATATAGCCGATTGGGTGGAGTGGGGCAAAGTCTATGTCCTAGACACTGAGAACGGTGTCATCGTTAAACAGCTCGCACCCTCCACACTGGGGGAAGACTTCGTTTGCTGCAAGTCCTTCAACGATGCACCAGAGTTCGCACCCTTTAACGTCCCCAAAGCGTCCATTTTCGGCATTTACCGCGTGGTCGGGGCTTTAATCGAAACCTAGCAAACACAAGCCACACGCGTGGCACATCCCTTTTATCCCTTTTCTTTCACTCTCTAAATCTTTTCTATTATGGGCGCAATCCTTGTCATTCTCGTCTGTGTTCTTGCCGCTGTCATAGTTTACGCTGTCAAGACCTCAGACAATGAGAACGAATTGCTGAGAAACTCAAACACAGCGGAATCCTCTACCAGCGACGACGAAACACAAACCGCGGACGACACGCCAAACGATGGCAGCACTCCCACCACTGCACAACCAGCGGCACAAGGCGCACCATTGACGCGCGAAGAACTCGACAGACTGCTTTTCAAATACCACGACAAGATGTTCGGCACTATCGTCAAAGCCATTCTCACGGCGATGTTCATTTGGTCCGCTATTGGCGGCATCGTGGCTGGTCTCATCGTAGCCGCTAGCGTTCATTAGACAAAGCCTCAACCATAACCATACAACGACACCGCCCCCTCGTCTCTCGACATCGGGGGCGGTGCTTCTTGTTATCCGTACCATGCGCCACACGCTTGCAGCGGTCGGGGTGAGCGGTTGAGGCTCCGTTGGCGTGGATGCGCGCTAAATTTCACGCGCTAAATTCTTCTTTCTTGTGGGAATGTTGTATCTTTGCTTCGTTTTTGTTTCAACTTTAGACTTCGTCTACTTGTTTTGCATCTCCCCCGCCTTTTTGCGGGGGATTTTTTATTGCCCTAGTGGTGACAACTGCACGAAGTCCAACACCGCGCGGTTCGCTTTGTCTAGGCGCGTCCAATTCTTTTTGATATACACGTCGGTGATAGCCATTGCGCCGCCTGCGTGATTTAAGCACTCATGAACGGTGTATTTGTCCACCTCCGCATCATTGAGCGCAATGGTAGCCCACGAGTGGCGCGCGGCATAAAAAGTGAGGTCTTCCTCGCCTATCAACTTGCCTATTCGCTTCATTTGATGAGCTATGCTCCAACTCATATTGTTTGCCGCTCCATAGCGGTGCGAAAAGTCAAACAAATAAACGCCATCGGGGTCGGCATACTTTTCAAGAAGGGGCAAAATCTCTGGTTGCACTTTCACCGAAATCAATGCACTATCAGCACGGCGCGCGCGTGTCTTCTTTCTTTTGTAGGTGATGCGTCCGTCTTTATATTGGTCGGCTCTCCACTCATACATGTCCGCCACGTTTGCACCCATCAGCGTAAACGACAACAAAAACACGTCACGGCTAAACTCCAACAACGGCTGCGCGGCTTCATCAATGTGCAACGCGCTGATTTCTCTGATTTTCTCCGCACTGATGGCACGCTTCTCCGCGGCTTCTCCACTTTTCACCTCTATGTTCTCAAACGGGTTGAAGGGCAAGCGCACCAGACCTAGTTCGACATCGTTGAACTCCTTCCTCGCCTCTTTGTAAATGGTTTGAAGTTTCTGAATCACGGCAAAGGGGATGCTGTTCCCCTGCTTCTTGTTGTTCCGTTCCACTTTGTGCGTGTCGATATATTCCAACAAACCCGAAATAAATTTTTTCGAGATGTCAGAGAGTGCCACCGTGTCGCCTGCATAACGCCTCAGCCACCCAACGGCAGCCCTGTATGTCTTTGCCGTTCCTTCGCTTTTCGTGGCTATCACCTTCTCCGCATAGTCCAAGAACGGCACGTGCCACTCTCCAGCCTTAGGGGCTTTCAATATCTCGCACAACTGTTTCACATCGTACTTATCGAGAGCCACGCCCAACTCATTGCATCGGGTGCGATAGTCTTTTATCGTTGCTTCTGTCGCATCGAGAATAATACTATTTTTTATTTTTAGTGACTTCGTCACGTCATCTTTGCTAGCATATAGCCCTGTCGCCATATACTTATGCTTACCCTTATGCGTGACGCGGATGCTCACGCAATAAGTTCCGTCGCGCCTTTTTTGGTGAGCGCGCACGAGTGCTTTGAAAGTTGCCATTTCCTTCGTCTTGTTTTGTTTGTAACATTATCGGAACATAACGCACTCCGAAATTTGCCCAAATTTGCCCAAATTTGGTGCGCTTTCCGCTGTGTATTTCCCCTCGTCTTCCTTTTCCTGCGCTGTTTTTCAGCTACTTGTGCGTCCTCTCCCCCCGTTTGGTTGCAAAATTACGACAAAGTTTTGGATTATCCCCATAAATC
>JABZGM010000296.1 GCA_015259235.1 Alloprevotella sp.
GAAACGTGTTTGAAAGACGTGGCTGCAGGAAGTCCCGTTGCTGCCTTCAGTTCGCTCACCAGTTGCCAACCATTGAGCGCATCTAAAAAGTTAATATACCCAGGACGACCAGCCAGCACTTCGATGGGAAGTTCCGCACCGTTGTCCATGTAAATTCGAGAAGGTTTTTGATTGGGATTGCACCCATACTTCAAGGCTAATTCTTTCATTTTGTGAGAATCGTTTCGATGAAATGACTGTCGCAAAGATACGATTTTAGCCGTGAAACTCCAAGTAATCTACGTTTTTTTTTGCTTAGAGCGAAATACTTACTAAATTTGCGATATGCAAACTACACTCTTTCCCGATTACTTTGCTCTCGATGAAACTTGCTGTCTTCATCGGGCAGAAATCGTGATGGAAAAATTAGCACAAATCCCCGTTGATTTCCTAGCGACTCATGGGGAGCGCACCACAGTGCTTCGACGACTTGTCGAAGCCGGTGTGCAGTCATTGGCAGAACTGCTAAGGCTGCAACGATTTGACGTCGTGGAATGGGAAGGCGTAGGACGCTTTTTCCTCCACATCTTCGACGAGATGCGTCAAGAAATCAGAAATCATCCGGAACTACTCATCGAGCAATGGCTCCTACAACGCGCAACGTGGATGTTCCCCATCCCCTGCTCTTCCGATGATCCGTGGTGTTTGCATCACTATGTCTCGCCCTCACTCACTCCCGACGTTTCCTTGGTGGTCGGTGAGGTTCAAGAATGGGCACCCCTCATTCAGCAAGTGGAGCACACCTTTACACACATCATCTTACTCCTCAAGCATCGCCAACCTGAAAAGGCGGCTGTCCTTCATCGTTTTTTGCTGCAAGGACTTTCTGCTGAAGTCATAGCGCGAGTGCTGAACTTTCCCTCACGCTCTGCCGTCGTGCGCCAAATAGAGCACGAGTTTTTGCGTCCACTCTTGGCTGGCGATGCGGTGGCAGGCATAAGACTGAGCAAAGGTTTCCGAGAGAGCATATCCGCGCTGCGAAAGCAACTCCTTTTTCAGCCCACCACTGCGCTTGATGCCCTGCAATTCATGTCCATGCCGCGCTTCCTTTGGCTCTTGCATCTCACTCCCATGATGCGCACACAGGCGGAAATGTCCTGGGCTTGCGACTTCATTGTGCCACGAGGCGAAGTGCTACAATCGCGAGCTCTGCTGCATCGAGTCTTCAGGGCTTTGCAGTTGCATCCAGACTACCAACAAGTTTCTTCCTTTGAAAGCCAACGCAACTCTTCCATCGAAGAAGGAACACTTGCAGCCTTGCTCGAACATCACCCTTGGATTGAGCATTCCTCGCAAGGACATCGCCTCATGGCAGAACAACTCATCTATGATTTCTGCCGAGTAGGACGAATACTTTTGGAAGCGCATCACCCCTTGACACGAGATGAGATTTTGATGCGCTACGAACAAGTCTATTTGGAACGTCCACTCTCCCTCTCCATGCACGATCTCTGCAAGCGTTTCTCGGGCATCACTGCTCCACAACGAGGACAATGGGCGTGGATGTCCGACGAGAAAAAGTCAAAAAGCCAAAATAGAAAAGCCAAAACTCCACTCCCCACTCAAGAACCTACCTTATTTGACATGAATGCGATTTGGTAATCGCGCTCCACAATAGCACAAATCAGGCTGAGCATCGCAACGATGCCCAGCCTGATTTGAATTAAACCCCAATCGGTCATTAGATTTTGGACAGATTTTGTTTGATTATTGAGCAGATTATTCGTCGTTAACTCGAAGGCGTAGCGGACTACGGCGAGAACAAACGAGGAACAAGATGCCAACAAGAAAATGAAAGATGAGAGGTAATTATCTATACAATTACGAGTAGACTAATGACTGATTGGGGTTTAATAGTGGCGCAATTCGTCTTTCTCATAAGAAGAAGCCGTCAAACTGATTTTGTCGTCGTCCTTATCTAGGAAGAACCAACAGCTTCCCCAGCGCTTCACGTTGCGGATGACATGGATGTCACGAGCAGGAGTGTTACCCTCCACGCACAGAATAGCAATTTTTCCGGAAGCACTCTTGGCGACATCTGCCACTAAAATGGCGTGTCCCAGACGGCCTGCATCACGAGAGGTATAAACCAACACATCACCCGGTTGCACCTCTTCGATGGCGCGCGGCTTAGTTTCGTTTTTTACCGAATAGGTGCTGCAGATACCATAAATTCTGCGCAGGTAGTTTTCAAAAGCCTTGCGAGATTTTCCTCCTTTATACTGCTCTATTTGATGATTGACATTGCGGAAACGGATTTCAGAATAGCGACCTTGTTGCCACAAATACTCTGCACGCAAACGCAGGGTGACGTCAGCACATTGCTCAAAATTACTGAGCAAAGGATAGTCCACTACAGCACCATAGAGTACACGATAGCGAGCCCGTCCCCCAGTATAGTAATGAAC
>JABZGM010000297.1 GCA_015259235.1 Alloprevotella sp.
CCCATAGAGCATCATTTCCAGCGAGTGCTTAGGGTGAATCGCCCAAAAGAGTTTGGCATAGCCATCTTGCACTTGTGGGTTGAAGTCGCCCGACACGTTTTCCGCACCAGCTATCTTCTTCGCGAGCAGATATTCAGGTCGGAGCAGGGCAGTTCTTCCTGCCAGTTGGAAGGAGAGTTTGTGCTTCACGAGATAGCCTTGCAGCGAAGCTCCCACCATGAGAGGAGAGAGGGAGGCAGAAAATTGATATCGCTCTAGATTAGGCTTGGGAGTTTCTATTTTCAGCAGCGATGAGAGCAAATCTCCGCTAGCAGCAGAGATGCCGCCCATCTGAAAAGTCGATTTGTCCACGATGTCTGCATGGAAAGTGGAGAAAAGTCCAAACAGGTGTGTCGGAGCACTAATCGTCACCCCATCTAGCTCCACGCGGTTGTTGCCGTTGCCCCCTCCACGCACATAAAATCCCATGCCGCCTTCCATACCTTGTGCCACACCCGGCAGCACTTGCATATAGCGCATCACGTCAGTTTCGCCGGTGAGAGTGGCTATTCCTTTCACCTCGTTCGTGCTGTAGGTGAAGGCATTGTTGCCCCGTCGTTCGCGCACCGCCGTCACAGTGAGCGTGCGAAGACTCTTGCCCAGCGGAGTCAAAGAAATGTCGTGGGGAGTGCCAGTTTGAAGCACCACTTTCTTTTGCGCATATCCTTGCAAGAAAGCGATGATTTCCAGTTGCTTCGCTTCTTGTTCTAGCTCAAATCGTCCGATGGAGTCCGTTAGTGTCAGCACCTTCCCTTGAAGGTTCATGATTTCCACCTTCGGCAGGGGCACTCTAGAGTGCGCATCGCGCACCACTCCTCCGAAATGTTCTGCCAGTGCTGTGAGTGGTAGGCAGCACAGCATCGTCAATAAGTAGTATCGCAATCTATTTATCATGGGACAATGGGGGTGGAACCACTAGAAAAAACATTGTTATTGTAATAGAAATCCTGTTGCCAGTAAGCGGCAAATATGCCCAGACCATTTTCGATGTTGGAGAAAATCACTGTTTCGTCAAACCAGCGTGCAGGGTCGTCAGAACCTTCATAAAACTTCAATTTCTCCAGTATCGATTTCATGTAACGGTCATATTCTGTAGAGGCAGAGCGCATCACGATAAAGGAAGCCCATGCTTCACCGTATGCAATCGTGAAATCATAGGAATTATCGCGAGTGATTGCCGGGTTGGGTGCCACTCTGATGTAGTTTTCATAAGGAGTCGATCCATCATTAAAGGTGTTGCTCCTATCTACTATTTCATCTTGGGTGAAGCGGTCTGCGTCTTTGTGGTTGGTCGCGATGGCGCTGATCAATCTAGCCTGAGTATCATCTTCAACTTTAGGCTTTTTGAGCACATATTGAGCTTCTTTTAAACTCGAAGTTAGTGCACAAATCCACAAAGGAGCTGAATGACTGCTTTGAGTGAAAGGTTTGGTTATATTTTGGTTGCGTGGGTCTCCACGGTAGATGTCCACCGGGGTGGGCATAGTAGTGGTCGCTGTGATGGTGGGATGTCCAGGCACTTCGACTACAAGCCGATATGTCTTTCCGCGGTGAGGGGTGTAGTTCAATTCCCACTCCCCATATCCTATTTTTGAGAAAGTGCCCACTGCTTTCTCTTCCTCGTAGAGGGTAGGGGTAGCCACTTCCACTTCTTCTGAAAAACTCGGTTCGTTGACAGGGTTGCTGTAGGTGAGCTGTAGTTTCTGCACCTTAGTGTTGTGTAGCACACACGACACCACCACCTTTCGCGAACCCTCCTTGGGGGATATGGATAAATCGTCCACACACGCCGTGAGCATGATGAGTAGGCACCAACTGGCTAACATAAGCCACCAGCCTTTTCTTCTTTTATGCATGAATTAGGGATTAGACGTTAGAGATTAGACGTTAGGGATTAGAGACTTTAGAGGCTAGACTTTAGACGTTTGAATGTAGACATTAGACTCTAGACTATAGAATTTAGATGTTAGCACTATGCAGACAATATGGTCTGCCCAGTCGCATGAGCCTTCTAATCTCTAGCGTCTAACCTCTAACGTCTAAATTCTAACGTCTAAGATACATTTCCGTGGTATCTCTCAGCACCTTTCCGTCTGTGGTTTCTAGGATAGACACGAATTTCACGTGCGCTGGCACTTCGGGAGGAGTGGCGTTGAGGCGAAACACGATGGCAGGGGGAGCCATTGGTTTAAGAGCTAGCCATTGCGCAATGGTTTCCACATTCTTCTTTGAGCGATAGCCCCATACCAAGGACTGAGTGCGATAGGAAATAATCTGTTTGGGTAAAAATTCAGAAATGATGAAATGACGATTCAGAGACGTTCCTGCAGCTTGTCCGAAGAGCGGAGTTGTGGCTACGATGTTGAAATCCTTGACTCCCGTCACACGATATTCCCA
>JABZGM010000298.1 GCA_015259235.1 Alloprevotella sp.
AGTTATAGCGCAATTTTATAGCAATATCAAGGATAAGAAATACTACGATGCTGCTGCTATGCTCTACACTCGAAAACAGAAAGATGCTGCGATTCGACAACTCACCAACGAAGAAATGGACAAGTTCGTTAATGTTCAGCGTCAACTTCCCTTTGAAGGCTACACTTTAGACTATGTGAAGTTCCTTACTGAAACTGAAAACGAAGTAAGTTGCACGATCATCTTGCGTAAGGGCGAGCAAGGCATGCCTGACGCTACTACCAAGATGTTCTTTACTCCTGTGCTCTTTGGGGGACAGTGGTGTCTGATTCTTACTGATTCAAAACATTTGGAGTCTCCAATCTCAAACTTTTATCAGCGCGATTCTTTGAAACAACGCTATGATAATTACAAGAAGACGACGAAGAAGAGGTAAGGCTAAATGCCGTTTTCTTTGTTTTATTCATTAAGGCACTACGCATTTATTTTTGCGTAGTGCTTTCTTTTTGAGCTATTTGTAGAGGAAAGCATAATGATTAGCCTTGAATTACAAAGACTTTTTCTTGACTTCTTTTCCGTTGCGCTGCGGTTTTTTATAGCATTGGGCGCTTTGTCTTGTCGCTTATTTGTATCTTTGCAGTAACACTTGGGTGGAGTAGGGGAGTATTTCCTTTTTACTTCTAACACTTGGGTTATTACGCATAACGATCATATCTAATGAACAACGACGTCGTAGCTAGAAATACGAAATCTTTGCATCGCAAGCTGAATATACTTCTCCGCACTGGGATGGTACTCATGGAGAGTGCGGCTGATACCAACCGCATTGTCCGTAATATGCAGCGTGTTGCAGCTTTTCTGGGTTTGGAAGAGCGATATCTTCACATTGACGTCCTTTATGGGACTATTAAAGTGAACTATAGTGATGAAACGCACTCCTTCAGCCGTTTTATGCACTCCGACAAATACACTATTAACATGAATGTTCTCTCTGCAGTGAGTAGATTGTCGTGGCGCGCCATCAAAGAGGATTATAGTATTAAACAGTTTGAGCGCGAACTTAATAGCATTCGCAAGATGAAACCTCAATATCCAGCGTGGGCGGTGACGTTAGGCACTTCATTAGGGTGTGGAGGATTCTCCGTACTTTTCGGAGGTGACTGGGCATCCTTTGTGCCGGCGACCATCGCAGGAGCTGTGGCTTATGTGGTGAGATACTTTATGCTAAAGCGTGGGTTCAACTTCTATATGGTCACCACTATGACCTCTTTTGTTGCAACACTCACGGCGTGGTTGCTCTTCCTTGTTCTCCCTACAGGATTTACCAACTATCCCTATCACTCATTCCTTTGTTGCTGCCTTTATCTAGTGCCAGGAGTAGCCCTTATCAACTTCTTGGACGATATGCTCGACAATTATCTCCACGTGGGGTTAGCGCGTTTCGCCAACGGAGTGTTGCAAATTGCCTCGATGGCATTTGGTATTGTGCTGGCAGTGAGCATCAGCAATGTAGATAATTTCCTTGGCGATCTAGCCATGGCACCCAACATCTCTTATGGAGAAGCTGCTATCGTAACAGCCATTTCCGCTATGGGCTTCGGCATGAACTTCAATGTCCCCCGACATTCACTTCCTGCAGTCGCTATACTTGGCATCTTGGGAATGTTACTCCGAAATCTACTAGCTTTTGACTTAAATGTAGGCTTAATTTTGGGCTCTCTTGCTGGAGCATCCCTCATTTCGCTTGTTGCCGTTCGTTTGGTGCACCACACTCGAACACCTAATCACGTCATTTCTATTCCAGGGGTGATTCCGATGGTGCCGGGCATCTTGATGTATCGTGGCATCTTTGGATTTGTCCATCTGGGTAGCGACGTGCAGGAATTCATGGGAGCGTTCAGTAACCTCTTAAATGCAGCACTGATTGTGTTATGTCTTTCCATAGGGGTCGCAATACCCAATATCTTCGCACGTAGATGGATTGCCTTCTCTCGTAAACAAGAGTTGCATCGACTGATTGAAGATCGTAGACGACGCGGAAAATTTGTGGATTTCTCCCTCTTTGATTAGAAAGTGATCAGCCATCCATTTACTACTCACAAGGCTGATTTTGCCATCTCTAGAAGTGTCAAAATAGCACTATCTAAATTTTTTCTGCGATTTTTTTGTAGGAAGTCTTGGTAGTTTGAAATTCTTGCCGTACTTTTGCATCGCAATCGGGACGCAAGGGTCACTTGCTAAGTCACAACGTGCTTAGTTAGCTGAAACTTGACAACCTGAACGCCTGACAGCAGCAAACGAGCTGCATGAAGTCATTGAAACGATTACATAACAGATTGTAGAGAAGTACAAGGAACAATCAACAATGAAGCAGAAATGCTTCGGGTAAAATGAATTGTACCGTCAATTTCTACTCCAAATCCAAAGTAACAAGACAGGAAACTGAGCAATTTATAC
>JABZGM010000299.1 GCA_015259235.1 Alloprevotella sp.
TGCCATAATAGTTGTATGGTTTTGAAGGTTAAGTTGGATATGCTTCAGTGCTATGTTACAAGCCTAGGATAATGCACTAGCACTAATTAGAAATCCAGCATGAATTTCCGAGAACCGCTCGGAACGGATGAGCTAGAGGATGACCTAGCTTATGCCTTATATGTTTTGCAAGAAGTGTTGAGACACAGTATGCAAATAGCCGAGTCTCTTACTTGATTTTTCAAAATATTCTTCTACACGCTCGGGGTGAGAGTCGTTACTTTCTGATACATCAGAATAGCCAAATGATTTCTGCACAGATATGAATGGATAGAGTGCCATCTTTGCTGTTACAATCTTTGAAAGTACTCCGTCTGCTGTATCTGTTTCCTTAAAATCATAGGCTAGGATGACATCGAACAAGGGTGCAAAGATAACGATAAACTGTGTGCTCCAAAACCAGTCAATCCAATATCGATGAGCAGAAACGCGTACCGCAGTTCCAAAACCTCCGATGCCTCCATTGAGTAGCAAAGCTCCTTGTCTTCGGGCTTGATGGATGTTGCTAAAGAGGTATTCTTTATTGTAGTGCGGAGTAAAACAGTGGTCGTCTTCGCATATGAGAATCGTGTCGAGATGTTCCTGCTTTGCACGTAAGACTATCTTGCAGATGCTTTGCCACAATCCTATCGCTCCATTAGGATGCTCGCAAGCTTCAATGATGTGAACATCAAATTCGTCACGCCCATCAAATTCTTTGATGATATGTGCTTTACGTTCTTCGCGTTTCTTGCAGTTGATTATGAATGTTGGTAGAGCTTCACGAATCTTGGGGAGGATATTATTGCAGTTGGCGGCAACAACAGAGCAAAGGATAGCTTCCAGCTTTTCTCCCCATACCTTCCAATTGAGCCTAGTCTGAGCATCTTGCAAGGCAGATTGGCACAATCGTTCGTATCTTTGGCGGTCATTATAGAGTGCTATGATGCGGTCTGCCATTTCTTCTGCAGAGCTATCAGCTTCGAAAAGCAGTCCATTCACATCTTCGCGCACCACCTGGCTCACGCCTCCGACTCGTGTTGCCAATGAAGGAACACCAAAGCTCGCACCTTCAGCATAGACAATCCCAAAGCAGTCAAATGTAGAGGGCATGAAGAAGAAATTAGCCTTTTGATAGGCCTCTTTGAGCAATGCAACATCTGAGGGCTTTGCCTTATCCAAAAGTCCTATTGTCGTGACATCTTCTGGCAACGTTTCAGGATGAATACCGATGAGGGTGAGGTGACAGGGAAAGTCTCTTTGCCTTAATGCGCGATAAGTGGCTAGCACCTTGTCACCTCCTTTAAGCTTCCACGCCTTAGCCACAAAAAGTAGTTGGCATATCGCTTGATATTTGGGCAAAACAACTTCGCCTTGCTTCGTCGTTATATTTGCCCCAAACTCTACTACGTGAATCTTTTCTTCATCTGCACCATAATGTTCTATAGCATTCTTTGCTGCCCATTCAGAGCTATAGACCACCTTGCTAGCATTGGCGATGGCTGCGCATTCCAGTTTGTCGGCCAACGCTGCAAAATGTTTGGGCAAGTGCAAATAATCTTTCATCAAATCTAATGTCGTGTCCCCGACATAGACGATGGGGATGTACGTTTTCAGATAGGCGATAAAGTAATAATCTCGGGCAACAATCACATCATAATGGTGATGACAGAAGAAATCTTCTAACATCACAGCCCAATACTCAACATGCAGTTCGGGCAGAAACCTTGACCGAGGGTTTTGCATGCCATGCAGCTGCATCTTTTCTTGGTAAACTTCCCCACCAATCCACTCCACTTCATGGTTTTCTTGCAAAGCATGAAACATATGATAGAGTGTCCCCGACCAAGCGTGTATGTCCGTAGGGTTAAGGGCTGAAAGAAATGCTATTTTCATTGTGGCGAGATGATAGATTAAAAGAATTTTCCCCCACCAACCCACCAAGGAGATGGTGGGGGAGAAGGTTCGTGACGTTTAGAGCTAATCTTATGCTTTGTTTTTACCTTAGTTCTCTGTAGGTGTTCTTTTTTCTGCTTGTCCACAAATTGGTAGAATTTATAAGGGTCAAGACAAGCACCAATCTGACCCTCCCCAATGCTAGCCCAAGTACGCACTTCTTGGATAGCCTCTTTACGTGCTTTCCGACTCGTGATGGGCGACTTCTTGAAGAGAGGCATACATTTCTTCCTAGCGGTTTTACCATCATAGAGGCGACGATAGCCATAAGCTAGCCATGTTATGAGAGAATCGCAAGGGTGTTCAGCAAAGCGAGCCTCGTCTATGCTTAGCGCTTGTCTAAATTTCTCTTTGCCACGTGGAGTATCATTAGCACAATAGTAGTGGTCGCCCAGATGAAACAAAAGGCAAGATTGGTTAGCGAAACGTCCATCGCGTTCAAGCTGTTCTAACA
>JABZGM010000029.1 GCA_015259235.1 Alloprevotella sp.
CATTAGTTTTGAGGACTTAGAATAGACGTTAAGGAAGAAGACTACAAAACCATTTCTAGCGTTCTTCCTTAACGTCTAATAAATATCCCCTTATCTCACCGTCACCATGGTAGCACCAAAGCCGTATTCGCGGAAGGAAGCATCTTGGTGTGTGCAATGGCGATAGTGGTTCTTCAATTCTTTGAGGAGAGTAGCACGCAGAACACCCTCACCCTTGCCGTGGATGAAGACAATGCGACGGCCTTTATCCTTGGCATATTGACGCATCGTGTCGTGGAAAGCCTTGATTTGCATCGTCAGGATGTCGGTTGGCGTCAAACCACGAGTGGAATCGAGCAGTACATCAGCGTGCAAATCTACTTCCACGATTGCGTTGCGGTCGAGCGTCACCGACTTGTCCGTGGCACGAGCGGGTTGTTGTTTCGGACGCTCGGCAGCCTGGCGCACCACCTCGGGAGTAATCAAAGCTTCTTCCACCGTTTCGGCAGCGATGCTCACCGACTGTGCAGGACGATCTTCCGACACGAGCGGACGCACCAAAGCAGGATCGTTGAAGAAATCAGAAGCTGCAAAACTGTGCAACTTATAGAATTTCGTACCATCCACGCGCAACGTAATGTTCATCGGAGATTTCAGCGCGAAAGGCTTGTCCGTCTTGTAAGCCAACAGTTGGAAGGTAAGACGTTCCCATTGAGGCAAGTCGGCATGTCCGATGGTGTCGAGCAGAAGTTTTTGATTAGGCAACACCAATCCCTCATGACGGAGCGAATATTGCTCACCCTCTTGCGTGAGCAGGAGGAAACGCACATAAAGGTTGGAGTCGTTGATAAGATACACCTCAAATTCAGTCTGACTCAGCGCACGACTGTCCACAGGAAGGAAACCGATGTAGAAATTCACTTGGTCGGCACCACGGCGTTCCAAAGGACGAGGTTGGAAAGTGATTTCTTTGTCAGCAGGTTCAGAGTCGTCCCCCACCGAATCCTCGGTAGAAAATCCACTATCCGTAGCGTTAGCAGCCACAGCATGGGCAGCGAGTGCTGCTTTGATGCTCGTATGGCTCAGTCCATCGCTCTCACTGGTGCTGGCACGCTCTTTGGAAGGCACAGGCTTGCGCACCAAATTATAGTTATCCGTCTCAATCACCACGATTTCCGAACGGAGGGTCGGAATTTCAAATCCGTCATCATCACACACCAGCACCAAGTCTTTGCCTTGGAAACCAGCAATTCTTCCGCCTCCTGTGGTGTTGAGGAAGCGCACTTTATCGCCTATATTCATAAATCTGTCCGTTTGGTTTGGAGCAAAGATACAAAAAAGCCTCTAGACCTCAGACTTTAGACCTCAGAAATTTACCCCAAAATAGAAATAATTCACGAGAAATATCCCTATGTTTCTCCTTAAATGCTTACCTTTGTAAAACCAAATTGCACACACTTACCAAGTTGTGCACGACACACCTCCTTGCGATAAGGAGCCCCATAGACGAACATAACATTATACATAACGACATAACAATTTAATTCATGGCACAAACCCCTGAATTTCGCTACGCACCGATGTTTCAACTCGGTGCTGACAACACGGAGTATTATCTCCTCACCAACGACCACGTTTCAGTGAGTGAATTTGAGGGACACCCCATTCTCAAAGTGGAAGCTGAAGGCATCACCAAGATGGTAAACCAAGCCTTCCGCGATGTGTCTTTCCTCCTCCGTCGCTCGCACAATGAGCAAGTGGCAAAAATCCTTCGCGACCCTGAGGCTTCCGACAACGACCGCTACGTGGCTCTCACCTTCCTCCGCAATGCTGAAGTGGCAGTGCGCGGACAACTCCCCATCTGCCAAGACACGGGCACAGCCATCATTCACGCCGAAAAAGGACAACAAGTCTGGACTGGTTTTTGCGACGAAGAAGCGATTGCCAAAGGTGTCTACAAGACTTACACCGAGGAAAACTTGCGCTATTCTCAAAATGCGCCCCTCACTATGTACGATGAGGTGAACACACGTTGCAACCTCCCTGCGCAAATCGACATCGAAGCCACTCACGGCGACGAATATCACTTCCTCTGCGTCACCAAGGGTGGGGGCTCTGCCAACAAGAGTTATCTCTATCAAGAAACCAAGGCTATCCTCAACCCCGACACCCTCGTGCCTTTCCTCGTCGGTAAGATGAAGACCCTCGGCACTGCAGCTTGTCCTCCTTATCACATTGCCATCGTCATCGGCGGAACAAGCGCGGAAAAGACCATGCTCACTGTGAAATTGGCTTCTACTCACTTCTACGATTCTCTCCCCACCACTGGAGATGAAACTGGTCGCGCTTTCCGTGACGTAGAACTCGAAGCTCGCTTGCTCGAAGAAACTCGCAAGATTGGTCTTGGTGCGCAGTTTGGTGGTAAATACTTTGCCCACGACATCCGTGTGGTTCGCCTTCCTCGCCACGGTGCATCTTGCCCCGTGGGTCTCGGCGTGAGCTGCTCTGCCGACCGCAACATCAAGTGCAAAATCAACAAAGATGGTATCTGGATTGAAAAACTCGATGACAATCCCGGTAGCCTCATCCCCGAAGAATATCGCCAAGCTGGTGAGGGTGAAGCGGTGAAGATTGACCTCAATCGCCCCATGCCCGAAATTCTTGCCGAACTCGACAAGTACCCTGTTTCTACTCGTCTTTCGCTCAACGGTACCATCATCGTGGGTCGTGACATCGCGCACGCTAAGATTAAGGAACGCCTGGATGCTGGTCAGCCTATGCCCGAATATCTAAAGAATCACCCCATCTACTATGCTGGACCTGCCAAGACCCCTGCCGGCATGGCTTGCGGTTCTATGGGACCCACCACTGCCGGACGTATGGACTCTTATGTGGATCTCTTCCAAAGTCAAGGGGGTGGTATGATCATGCTTGCTAAGGGTAACCGCTCACAACAAGTCACCGATGCTTGTCAAAAATATGGCGGTTTCTACCTCGGTTCTATCGGTGGTCCAGCCGCTATTCTCGCACAAAACAACATCAAGTCCATCGAGTGTGTGGAATATCCCGAACTTGGTATGGAAGCGATTTGGAAAATCGAGGTCGAAGACTTCCCTGCCTTCATTTTGGTAGACAACAAGGGCAATGATTTTTTCAAACAATTGCCTAACGCTACTGGTTGCGCGCACTAATACTGCTGCGCGCCCCTCGTTTTTCTAGGCATCGCCTAGACACATTAAAGGCTACATCAAGTTTTTCTTTGCTTGATGTAGCCTCTTCTTTTTTCACGTCCTTGTTTTTCTAGGACGACATAACGAGTCTTATGACCGATTGGGGGATAAAGTTGTGTCAAGACTTCGAGCAGTATGTAACAAAAAAGTAGGAGAAGCAACTTATCAGTACTGCAAACCGGCGCTGAACTTCTCCTACTTTAATGAATTCGCTACAAAAGTACGTATTTCCCACCATTTCACCAAATAAGACTCAGAAGAACTTACACATTTTTTCGGACAATACCTCCCAACTTCGGACCTAGCTGCAAAAACGTGGGAGATTTTCCAAAAAACGTTGGAGTTTTTTGGAGAAACGTTGGAGATTTTCTTCTATCATCTCCACCATCATTGGATGAGGAGTGGAGTAGTGTTGCATTTTCTCCTGAGTAGTCGAATAGTTGTGCTATATTCCAGTCCGCAGCTCCTAGTTGTTCATGACGCATCTGCAAGAGTTTGCTTCCTCTCTGTGGTGAAAGGGCAGGGATGAAATGTTTTTTCACGGTTTATACCCTTCTCTCGCGCGCACGCGCGCATGCGCACATCAGAGAGTTTGCACTTTTTGCTTTCACAACCTTCACGGAAATCCTCACAATCGACAGTAATTGAGTGGGTTATAGTACTTTTTAGCCCGTTTCTGATGGTGGAGTCTTTCTTTGCTTGGAGAGCATCGCTGATTCATTTGTTAAAATATGTCCGAAATATGTCCGTATTTATATGTTTGTCAGAAGGTTACAAAGAAATCTGTGAAGGTTGTGAAAGCAAAAAGTCGAAAATCGCTGTACGTACGCGCGTACGCGCGCGCGAGGAAGGTGTTTGTGTTGAATTGTTAACAATATGAAGGGGACATTTTCGAGCGAAAACAACAACTCCCCCACCGGAGGTGGAGGAGTTGGATAGAAATCGTGTCGATGGTAGCGACGTGATGATTTATTTGCCTTCCATCGCGAGACGAATCTGGCGAGAAAGTTCGGCATAGTGTGCGCGTGTGGCAGCATCTTGAGGATGAGCGGCAGCAAGGCGCGCCTGGATGCGAGTGAGCAAGCTCGTCATGTAGGGACGACCATCGCCATCAGCTGTGGCTTTCCATCCCTTGATGAGACGCGTCACCGCTTGCTGTTGCACATATCGGCGCCAAGAACCTACGCGCTGAGGCGTGGTGGCTTCGCGGAAGAGCACGCGCAACAAATCGTCAGCATAGGCAGTGGGCGTGTAAGCCTGAGCAGTGGGAGCCCCTGTGGCATTGATTGCGATATTGTTGAACATGTTGGGCGACACCAGATAGCTCACTGCCATGTCTGCCAAGGGACGGATGAGTTCTTGAGGTTTGGCACTCAAGCGCGAGATGTAGGGTTCGCTGATCATCCACGTGGGGCATTCCAACACGTTCTTGTCGAGCCATGCCAAAGCGCGTTGTTGACGTTCGCGAGTCATCGTTTTGAAAACAGCCCCGCTCTGTTCCACACTCTTGTATTCGCGATGTACACCGCCAATTTGCGCGAGCACATGCCCCACATAGCGGCGGTATTGTCCGAACACAGCCTTATAACCTTCTGCGAGGTTGTCGCCTAAGTTGCCTTCTTCATAAATCCATTCGGGAAGACCTTTCACCACGCGACGGAGGTTTTTCAGTCCATAGTTGGAAGCCTTCATCACATCATCGCTCAAGTCTTCGGTGAGTGCGAGAGGGTCGTTGTCGTGACCTTCGCCACCAAACCACAAACGGCGGTTGCCGGTGATGGTCTTCACGGTGAGGTCATTGAGGATTTTACGCTCTTCTTTCTCAGACTTGGCATTGGGGAAGTAGGAATAACCCCATTGGATAGCCCATTTGTCGTAGTCGTTGATGCGCGGGAAGATGCCTTCCGAACTGATGTTGTCTTCGGGCTGTGCCACATAGTTGAAACGAGCATAGTCCATGATAGAAGAGGTGTGGCCGTGCTTTTCTACCCACGCCTTGTCGCGCAGTTTCTCTACTGGAGTAGCCGCACTAGCTCCCATGTTGTGGCGCAAACCGAGGGTGTGTCCCACTTCGTGAGAAGAAACGAAACGAATGAGTTGTCCCATCAGTTCTTCGTCAAATTCTTGTTTGCGAGCGCGAGGGTCGACAGCTCCAGCTTGCACCATATACCAGTCGTGTACCAACTTCATCACGTTGTGATACCAGCCGATGTGACTTTCAATGATTTCACCGGTGCGAGGATCGTGCACATTGGGACCATAGGCGTTGGGAATGGGCGAAGCAAGATAGCGAATCACAGAGAAACGTGCGTCTTCAAGGCTCATGTCGGGACGATCTTTAGGCCATTCCTTGGCGATAATCGCATTTTTGAAACCTGCTTGTTCAAAGGCTTTTTGCCAATCTTCCACACCAAGGATGAGATATTTCACCCACTGTTTGGGGGTTGCAGGGTCGATGTAGTAGACGATGGGCTTTTTAGGTTCTACCAATTCCCCACGTTTCATTTTTTCGATGTCTTCTTCCTTGGGTTCAAGACGCCAGCGTGCAATGACAGAACGGCGTTTCACCTGTTGTTGCTTGTCGTTGAACTCCACAAAGTTGTCGGTGAAATAACCCACACGAGGGTCGAAAGTGCGGCTGCGCATCAAGTTTTCGGGAAGAAGTACAAACGAGGTGTTCAAACGCAGCGTGACCAATCCCGTGACAGCGGCAGAAGGTATTTTGTTGGGCTTTGCGCTGAAGGTTTTCACTGTTTGGATTTCAGTGTTGATGGGGAATGTCTTCACCGTATCGATGTAAGACAAATCGCCGCGAAGACCGCCGATGTCGAATCCAGTCTTGCGATAGGTTTCAAGACTCGTCACTGGATTATCGCCTTTCAAGAAATCGGTCACTTTGATGCGATATTGCTTGAGTTTGGAGGTGGAGTCGGCGAGTGTTTCTTCGATTTTGAAGGCTGCGACAATGGGATTCTCTGCACTGGCTTCCACAGATTTCCAAATGCGCTGGGTACTGTCGGCAAGCGACTCAAACATTTCGGCACGTAAGAGCAGCTGGTTATTGTGGCGTTCCCACGTGAGCATCTTGCTACCGGCGAGTTCTCCACCATAAACTTGCGCTCCAGCAGGGGTGCTGATGAAGCGTGTGGTGACCAACATGGGGCGACGGAGCAGGCTGTCGGGGATGACAAAGAAGACATCGTCTTTTTCGCGTTGCACCCCGAAGAAACCTTTCGCAATGGGGGCTTTTTTCTCCACCTTGGCAGGAGGAGTTTCGTTTTTCTTCTTGCGGGCTTGAGCCGGAGCTGCGCAGAGGGTCAAAGCCAGTGGCAGCACATAGAGTAATTTAGACATAAGCAATGGAGGGCTTAGTATTGTTATGGCGCGGTGTGGGATAACCTTTATTTCACCGTGCGGAGTATGTGTTTTGAAGGGGCTTATCGCTATGAGGAGAAGCGAGGCTTATATACACCGAATCGCATAGCCCGCTAAAGAGCGAGCTGTGCGAGTTCGTGTAAATGTGCTAAAATGTGAGCGTCACCTCTAGCGAGGAGTAGCTTAGCATCGTCCAAAATGAGAAGAAAGCATTAGTGCACCAGCACTTTTTTTCCTCCCACAATGTAGAGTCCTGGCGATAGCGCTGAGGGCTGGTATTGGCTTTGCACCAAACGTCCATCGAGAGAATAGACTGTTGAAGCAGCAGAGGCAGCCTGACGAAGAGTGGCAAGCGCTGCTGGAGCAAGTGAGAAATTTTCTACATCGAAAACGATTTCTCCCGAAGTTTCGTCCATGATGAGTTTGCACAACCAAACGTAGGTTTTGCCTTGTTCGGCAGCTCGAATGGCTTGTGCCACTTTGTTCGTTGTGGCAAGAAACACATGCGCCGCTACATCATCATTTTGGGCAGTGGAAGTAGTGTCGTATTTCACTTGCGCAGTGTCGCCTAAAAGCACGATGTTGTCTTCGGCAGTAGCATTTTGGGGAGCAGTTTTACCATCTGCACCAAAGCCTACGAAAGGAGTTTTGACATAGAATGTTGTGCCTTTTTCCAACAATTCTCCCATTAAAGTTTCATTTCCCGTGATTTCGGTGAGAAGATAGGGTTTATCCTTGGTGCCATCGTTCTTGGCAGTTGGGTTTTGAGCGAAAGCCACTGTAGAAGTGAGCGTGACGAAGAGAGAAAGAACGAACAGTTTCAGTGTAGAAAGTTGCATAGGCTGAATAGTATTATGGGTGAATATGCGATTTATTTCTTGAGAAAATGATATTTTCACTTCTTCCTTGCTCTACCTTGCCCCCTTGCTACGACGCTCTTAGACTTTGTTGCTTCAAAAGGTTTCGGACTTGCCGTCTTTTGTTGCTTAGTGATGAACTATTTTTCGTCCGTTGGCAACATAGATGCCTTGGGGCAAAGTGTGAAGTTGTGAGGCTGTGCCTACCTTTCGTCCGTTGAGGTCGTAGATGTCGGTAGAAACGCTGGCACCAGATGCAGAAATCGTGCGCAGTGCGGTGAGGGTCTGACTGGTGAGAGGGATGAATTGAGTGTCTTCGAGCTGCAAAGTTTCCTTCAAAATTCCGATTTGCAGGGCATTGAGGGCTAAATAAACCTCGGTGGGACGAGCAAGGGTGAGTTGCTGACCTTGATTTTCTCCTATCTCAAAGCCCACTTTGTCGTCGGTAGCAATAAATTTGTAGAACGTGCGGTTTTTGAGAGTCGGTTTAGTGGTACCTGCCATCAAGATTGTGGAAGTTATCTTAATGTTGCTCGAGTGGCTGGTGAGTGTGACGTTATACGTACCAGGGGCTCCTTTCAATAGGAATTCGGTATAGCCATTGGGAGTGCCGGCAACTGTGGTTTGTGCTGGAAACTCAGCAGGAATGAACTTGCGCTCTTTGTTGGCTATGCGAGGAGCATAGAGTTTTATGCTGGGATTTCTCACTATGAAATTAGCCTTAGCGGCGAAAGCTCCAATGCCTTGTTTGCCGATGACAGCGTGGCAAGCACCATCGAGTTCTTCGGCTACGAAGATATAGTCATTGTTTTCGTGAGCAAAATAGCCTTGCATCACCCAGTTGCTGGTGGCATCAGCCCATTGAAGTGCTTGGATGTAGTTGGTGCCACGAACGATGATTTGATGTTCGGCAGTGCCCACAAGGAAGTAGTCGCCTTCTTTATACTCAGCAGTCATCGTTTGTCGGCTATTTCCAAAACCGAGGAAGTCTGCTTTGAGGACAACTTCCTGCTGACTTTTGGCAAGTGCGTCGCGTTGTTCGAAAGCTTCTTGCACAGTAAATGGTGAATTTAGTGTGCCGTTGCCTGCAAAAGTGGTGAGAGTTGAGAGGGCTACAGCGACAAAAATAAGGATTTTTCGGATAAAATGTTGCATCTAATCGCTTTTTTGATAAATAAAATTGAAGTTTGTCTGTGAATTGTCTAGTCTGAGTTTGCAAAATGCAGCGTTTTTCGTTCTCTACTCTGACAAAAAGAGGAGAACAATGAGGAGTTTTGTAGACAAATGCTTTACTTTTGAAGTCATCATTGATAAGTTGTCTGCAAAAATCTAATGAAGCAATCCTAAAGTGAAGGAAACAGAAGTTCCGTGTAGTGAGGTGCCGAACGCTGTAGCATATTCTCCCGTGACGCGTGCGAAAAGGCGCACCGATTGTTGGCGCACTTGCCAAGGAAAATCGTAGCGCGCACTCAGAGCAGCGCGACCGATGTGGCGCGCATCAATGTTTTGCTGAGCTTCCCATAAAGGTGAGAGGGGAGATGTGGGATGCGCGAGAAGGAGTTGATGGCGTAATGCGAACGATGTGCCAACTTCTGCACTTGTCCACCAACCTTTTGTCAGGAGTTTTCCCCCTTCTAATGTAATCAAAAGACGTTGCGTCTCACGTGAGGAGGCGGAAAGGAGATAGCGTTGTTCGAAATTTTCATACCCCAACGACCATCCGTAGAAACCATCGAGTTGCTGATGGGTTAAGGAAGTTTCTTCCCAGGGAGAAGTGGTGTGAAGGGCGCGAAAATGAGTAAATGCGGCAAAGCGACTGTTTTGAAATCGCTTTTGCAAAGAAAGGAGAGTCTCGTAATGGCGCGACACTATTTTGGTCTGCGGATCTGTGGTGAGAGTGAGCGACTGGGTGTGTTCGTTGGTGTATCCGCGTTGCCAGAGCACTTCATTTTGGTCGACAAGCCACCAATTCCCCAAGCGTAATTTCCAAAATTCGGAGATTTGAAGATTTTGCCCCTCAAACTCCGAGGGGGTGTAGCGGTTGTTGCCAACGGCTTCTTCGTGGGAGCGTTGGAATCGCACAGAAAATAGGATGGCGGCTTTTTGAAACTCGCGACCAATATTGATTTCTCCTCCACCAGCATGTTCCACCCATTGGCGCATAAATCCCTGATAAGAACTAGCTCCCCCCGAGAGATGCTCCAAGCCGTGGAGGGTGTAGTAGTTCCATTGGGCATCTTGCTGCACACTGGTCACATTGTCTATCTTCTCTTTGCGACGTTCATACCACAATGTGGCTCCGATTTGTCCCCATCGTGGAGCATAAACCACTGCAGGTGCCAAGCGATAGTGCAAACTTCGGGCACGTGAGCGAGGATCTTTGAGACGAGCTAAATCATTGACGGCATATTTCACACCCAATCCGAAGTTCCAAGCCTTTGATGAGCGAGTTGCCAAACGAAATTCGGTGTCCACAGTTTGTCCATCATAGCGACCGAGTTGTTCACTCCCAGCATTGAGGGGAGATTGTGGAAAAAAGGTTGTGTTGATGCCGAATGTAGTGGGAGAATTTGACAACCCACGCACGATTTCGCCCTTGTTGTAGGGCGAAAAGGACGCAGCGAGAAGCGACAACTCTGTGGCATTGCTGCGATCGTTCCAAGCACGTTGGTCGTAACGTGAGAGTCCATAGGTGAAACATCCTTGTGCCACGAGCCACGATGAGAGGGGTAGCTGCTGTTCTGCATAGAAAGCACCTAATTGTTGGTTGGTGCCCTGCTGACTCGTGCGCAGGTCGCTGTGAGTTTTCCCGAAGGAAAAACCACTTTCTCCGCGTGCTACAAGAGGGAGAGGGTCGTGAACGATTCCCGCTGCATTGTGGGTGAGACGCCACAGCGAGAGTGCTTGCCACAACTGGCGTTGTGCAGCATCAAACTGCGACGTGCGTGCTGATGAGTTCGCTTTGTGTGAAGCGATGGTCGCTGCGGAAGGTGCGACAGCAGCACTATCCAGTGGAGTTGAGGCAGGATTCGCCAACGATATGCTGAAAAGGAGAGAGAGGATCATGGGAGGTTATTGCATGAATTTGCCAGGAGCCAGCGAAGTTGTCGTGCTGCAGTCGCTCGTGCTGTTGTTCGTGTCGAGAAGTTTGGTGCGTGTTTGTCCCTCCGTGGTGGAAGCTGCGCGACGATAAGTCACCTCGCCATTCCATCCAGAAGCCGAAGAAATGTGGGTGTATCCGGCATCTATGGTAGGATAAAGCCGTTTGCTCGACAAATCTACACCATTGGTCGGTGAAAATTTGATGATGTCTACCCCATCCAATACCGCAGATACAGGCATTCGCAAGTATTCTTGACCACTGCTCTTGCCGTTAGCGTGAACTTTTGTCCATGAGGTTGCATCTTTGGCGCGAAAAATCACGATGCTTGTGGGACCACCTTGCACCAAGTTCATGCTAGACACCTGTGCCCAACTGGTGAAAATGAGGGGCAAAGCAGGAGTGGAGGGATTGTTCACGGTGCGTCCTTGCGCGTCTTTCACCTCATAGTCGGCAGCACTGAGGTCATATTCTTGGGGAGCTTTGTTGTTGCGATGGTTGATAGCACTATTGACCACCAGCACACTCGCGCCGGGAGCGAGCATTCTTCCATCTTCGGGGAAACGAAAAGCCTGTTTCAAATAGAGATACTCAGGGGTTACTCCTAGCGCATAGGCTGGCGTGCTACTGCTTTCTAACAATCCAAAACCGAAGTCGGAGAGTCGGATGGGAGAGTCGGAGTTGTTGAAAAACTCTACAAACTTTCCTGCCGAATAGTTGCGATTGTTGGCATCCTTGCTACCCGAAGCATAGACCTTGCTCACCACCAACGTGGGCACGATTGCCACGTGCGTGGTCAAAACGAGATGATTGCGCGTTGCATCCACCACTTGTGCCGACAGGTTACCTCCTACCAGATAATCGTTTCCTGCCACATCTTCGCCCGTGGCTTGGTGATAGTCGGCTGCACTCAACGTCCATGCTGTGGAGATGTTGTAGATGCCAGGAGTGAGGTTGGAAAATCGCGCCTTTCCTTGCTCGTCGGTGAGGGCACGGAGCGTATCGCTCTGGGTGATCAAAGCGACTATATGTCCAGTGTGTTGTGCGGTTTGACCGAAAGCTGTGGGTTGCTCCACCGTCACCTCAAGTTCGACAGCTTGTGTAGCCCCATCGAAGGTGAGGCAACTGGCAAAAATGGTTGAGCTGCTCACAAGAAGCGTGCCAGACAAAAAGAAGTGTGCTATGCGCATCCTAGCACCTGACTTTAGTGCTTGTGGAGAATTGAGCGGAAAAGAGAAGAGCTTCATAAGCGATTTATAGCTGGAAAGAGAGTTCAGCTCCGAAAGAGAAACTACCTGTGTTGCGTTGGGAGAGGGTGGTTGAAGTAGAGGTGGGGAGGAAGGGCTCATAATAGAGCGCATTGTTCACATAGAACGAAAGTTGCGCCACCGATCCGAGTTCCTTGGTGAGGCGGAAAGCCAGATTCCACGTCGTAGGAGATGAAGTCGTCACATTGTCGCGTGGCGCAATCTCTTGTGCCGCGAGTGCCACGGCAGCCTGATGAGTGGGCTGGACTGCGTAGTATTTGCCATCAGCTCCAATATATCCAGAGCGCATGTCGGGCGTGATGGCATGTTCCACTAAGTTTTGGTCCAACCACGCCACGGGTTGTTTGGGAGCAACGTAGCTGAGGTTTGCATTGTGCCAAATCACTTGACCTGTCAACGAAGCTACCATGCGCAACACGGGAATATGCGTGACAAGGCGCAAGGTTTGCACCCAGCGATCGTAGCGACTATAGTCTAGTGCAGAGGGATAGCGCAATTTGATTGGAGTGAGTCCATATTGCGTGTATTGTGTAGGGAGGGCAGCAGGTGTGCGATAGTTTGGACCTCGGTCGTAGGCTTTTGTCCATTGGTATGCCGTAGAGAGGAAGATTGTTGTGTGAAGGGGGTTAACCTTTCCTAAGTCGAGATCCATCTCAATGCCACGGTTGTCTGCCACGTTGAAGTTGCCGATGCGTCCCGTTGTGGCGAAAACGATGTCGCGCCGTGCGGGATGATTGGGATCGTAGGTGGTGGGTTGTCCTGGAGTGATGCGCAGACCTTGCTCGGGGGTAAAGACATCTGCCTCATAGGTACGGTATTCTGTGTGGTTGGAAAAGCCATTCTCCGTGCGATCAATATAGGCGGTTACCGAGAGTTTGCGCGCTTGAGGAAGGTTGATGTCGAATCCAGCCTCCCATTTTGTTGCAGTGGCATTCTCCAAGGCGGAGGGTTGCACCCGATAAGCATCGGTGTGGTAGAGCAAGAACTGCTGAAGAGGCGCATCTTGCGGCATGTAGGAAGCTGCCACTCTATCTGTGTAATTGCGATCGGGATAGAGATAATCGAGACTGGGAGTCTTGCTGTTGCGTCCGAAAGCTGCACGAAGTTCGAGCCACTTGCTGGGATTAAAGGCGAAATTCACACGAGGGGAGAGGGAGAAAGTGCGGAGTTCGCTCCAAGGTTGCAGGGCAGTGAAGCGCAATCCTGTTTGCAGTTTCACACGGCGCACGGCATCTACTCTCCATTGCCACTGATCGTCTACAAATGCTGCAGCCTGATGCAAACCTGGCACTTCAGAGAAAGCGCGTGGGCGTCCGTTGCTGTTGGGGCGCAAAGGAGCATTTTCGTCGAGATTGAAGAAACCGCGTCCAAAGTTGCGATCGTATTTGTATTCTATCCCCATCTTGAGTGTCTGCATGAGGCGCCCGGTGCGGAAAAACATCGAGTTGTTGAGTTTGGCAAACACGTTGAGTGGACGTCCTTCCGTGGTGCCTGCAGCCCAATAGGAGGAGGTGCGCCAATTTACAGCGTGATAGCCCGACTCTTGGGCAGTGAGGAGGGGAATCAAGCCTGTGCCGCTGCCTACAAACGAAGCATTTTCTGCCGTGGTGGGAGCATATTGCACCCCAAGGGCATAGGTCAAAGTGCGCATCAATGGTTGTCCCACTTGGATGCGACCATTGTGAGAAAAGGACAAGAGGTCGGAGGCGTTTTTGCTGAAAGTGCCGTCTGCCGCTGCATCTGGGTCGTTTCCTGTCCAGTCGCGACCGCGCATCCATCGGATTTTCGTGTCGGTGTGCCAGGCGTGTGTCCAGTTTTTTGCCCATCCCAGCGAGAGTGTGTAGCGGTGGAAAGAGCGGGTCTTCATGCGCGGATCTCCCCACGCTTGAGCATAATCGAGATGTGCATTGACGATGCTACCTTTTCCTGCGCGGAAACCTTTGCTCAGTGAGTGGTTCATCAGTCCAGGGTTCACTTTGCTCTTCCATTGCCACGGACTGACACCCGAGCGTGAATGAACAATCACCATGCCCGAGGTGAGATCGCCATATTCCGCTGAGGGAATGCCGCGCACCACTTCCACGCTTTGGATGTCGTCTGCTCCGATTTGTCGTAAATCCGTGCCTACGGGAGCTGCTGCACTAAAACCGCCTTGTGAGAGTGTCCCATTGTTGGAGAGAGGAATCCCATCTACAATGATGTTGGTGCCAAAAGCCACGTTGGCATTGTTGGTGAGTGTGCGCAGTTGAAACGACTGTCGCTGTGTCATATCGGCATTTCCCATGAGTTGTCCCGGCACTAACTGCAACACATCTGCCAAACTCGTGGCTTGCAAATGGTCGATGGCGCGGCGACCTATGGTGCTCGCTGTTGCATTCCCTGCTTGATTGCGCGTAGCCGTCACCACCGCCTCTCCCAAACTCAAAGAAGTGGGAGAGAGCGCCACCACAACTGTTGTGTCACCTTGTAAGTTGAGTGAGGTTTCGCGCGGAGTGTATCCGACATAACTAAGCCCCAACTTGTAGCGACCCAGCGGAATGCGTTCTAAAGTTGCCACACCTTGTGCATCTGTGCTTGTGGTCAGTCCCAATGGGTTGAGTTGCACCGGAGCAAAGGGAAGCGTTTCATTGGAATGATGTTGATCCACGAGTTTCACGCGCACATTTGCCACACGCTGTTGCGCTGCCATGGGAAGCACAGCCACTGTGGTCAAACCCAGTGTGCACAGTCCGACACAAACAGGACGCAAAGAGGATGAAAACGCAGAAAGAAAAGAGAAATATTGACTTTCAACTACCATATTGTTCTGTGATGAGTATGCAAAATTACGACTTTTTCATTGCATTTACAATACCTAAATCTAATGATTCCTAAGGTGATAACCCATAATCCCAAATCGGTCATTAGACCGTTATAGTGCAGATTGTTATAGAAAAGATGACAGGAAGTTATCTATTCAATTATGAGTAGTACTATAACGGTCTAATGACCGATTGGGGGTAAAAGTAGCCCTCCCCAAAAATGCAGCACCACGAAAAAGCACTGTACAAAGGGGTTATCCAAAGAGTTCGCGCAAAGCGGCTTCTACGCGCGACACCGGCACGAGTTCGATGCCCGAAAACTGTTGGCAATCGAGAGATTTCATGTTCTGTTCGGGGAGCAAGAAGCGCGTAAAACCTAATTTTTGTGCTTCTGCAATGCGGCGGTCGATGCGCGTCACGGGGCGAATTTCTCCACTCAAACCACATTCTCCTGCCATCGCCACGGAGCGGTCGATGGGGGTATCTACATTGCTCGACAGCACAGCGGCAATGACACTGAGGTCTATGGCAGGATCGGTGACGCGGATGCCACCTGCGATGTTGAGAAACACATCTTTTGCACCCAGTTTGAAGCCCACGCGCTTTTCCAACACCGCCAAAAGCATATTGAGTCGGCGCAAATCGAAGCCCGTGGCTGAACGCTGTGGAGTGCCGTAGGCTGCTGTAGACACCAAAGCCTGCGTTTCGATGAGAAAAGGTCGCACCCCTTCAAGAGCTGCACAGATGGCAATGCCCGAAAGTTGTTCTCCGCCTTGGGTGAGGAGAAGTTCTGAAGGATTCTCCAC
>JABZGM010000002.1 GCA_015259235.1 Alloprevotella sp.
CATAAGAGAAGTGCACGAGGCTCTTGCCCCATTCAAAGCCGAGACGATCGAGGAGGAGAGAGAGGACTTGGAAGTGATAGTTTTGCTCATTGCCCACCACATAGACCATCTTGTTGATGGGATAGTCGCGGAAACGGAGTTTGGCAGTACCGATGTCTTGGGTCATGTAGACCGAAGTGCCGTCGGCGCGGAGGAGGAGTTTTTCGTCCAAACCTTCTTTGGTGAAATCAGCCCACACCGAACCATCTTCGCGGCGATAGAACAGATCTTTGGCGAGACCTTCTTCCACCTTTTCCTTACCTTCGAGGTAGGTGTCAGATTCGTAATAAATTTTGTCGAACGATACACCGAGGGCTTTGTAGGTTTCGTCAAAACCAGCATACACCCATTCGTTCATCTTGCGCCAAAGACCACGCACTTCTTCGTCGCCTTGTTCCCATTTGCGGAGCATCTCGCGAGCTTCTACCATCAAAGGTACTTCAGCTTTGGCGCGTGTTTCAGCTTCTTCTTCGCTTACACCTTGAGCGATGAGTTGCGCTTTGAGCTCAGCCACTTCAGCACGGTAATGTTGGTCGAAGGCTACGTAGTAGTCGCCTACTAAGTGGTCACCTTTCTTGCCAGAAGATTCGGGCGTTTCTCCGTTGCCATATTTGAGCCAAGCGAGCATAGACTTGCAGATGTGGATACCGCGGTCGTTGACTATGTTGGTTTTCACCACACGTTGGTTGTTGGCTTCAGCGATTTTAGACACTGCCCATCCGAGGAGGTTGTTGCGCACGTGTCCGAGGTGGAGGGGTTTGTTGGTGTTGGGCGAAGAATATTCCACCATGGTGAGTGGACTTTCGTCGTTGGGGAGCTGAAGTCCGTAGTGTGCATCGGCATCGATTGTTGCGAGGAGCTGCAACCATTGAGCTGGTGCAATGACGAGGTTGAGGAAGCCCTTTACCGTGTTGAAAGAGGAGACAAGGTCTGTGTTGGCGATGAGCCATTGTGCGATGTCTTCACCTGTTTCTTCGGGCTTCTTCTTGGAGATGCGCAAGAAGGGGAAGGTAACGACAGTGAGGTGACCCTCGAAGTCGGGACGTGTCTTCTGCACCTGCACTTGTTCGGCGGTGATGTCAGTGTCGTAGAGGGCTTTGATGGCGTTGACTACGGCAGCAGTGAGCAATTTTTCGATGTTCATGAGCTGTATAGGAATCTTTTTTTGTTTGTCTATTTTTTCTCATTCTTCCACACAAAAGTGGCAGAAATGGGTTGGTGGTCTGAATAAGGGGCTTCTTCGTCAACTTTAGCTTGAATGGGCTCGAAATCTTTGGAACAAAAGATGTGGTCGATGCGCACTCTGATGGCATTACGTCGGAAGGAAAAACCAAAACCTTGACCGGCTTTGCGGAAAGCATCGGTGAGTCCTAAACTTGCCACCCGATGGCGGGTGTAGGAAATGGGAGTATCGTTGAAGTCTCCACAAAGAATGACGGGTTTGTCTTTGTGTTGTGCCAAATAGTCTTCCACGGCATCCACCATTTCAGAGCGTTCCATGGCACTGTGAGCTATTTTTGAAAACAGGGTCTTGGTGTTGTTCCACTGACTGCGCTTGTCTTCTTTGGATTTGCCGTGCATCATGTTGGTGTAGCCTTCGAGCGTGGGACCTGAGAGGAGGTTGGAGCGGAAATGACAATTTACGACAATGAGTTCTCCGCGTGGATGCTGCAAGCGATAGCCGTAGATGGCATTGCCAGGATAGGCAATGATGAGTTTTTGTTCGAGAATGGGATAGGCACTAATGATGCCTACCACTTCTTCTTGTGTTCCCTCATAACTTATATAGTGCGTTGGCGTTGGAGCAAAACGACTTTCTATGTTTTTGAGATTATCGGGGTTGGCTTCTCCTTCTTGAAAACAGATGATGTCGGCGTGCTGATCAATGAGATAGCGCACCAGTTCGTCTTGCTGTTCCATACCTCTGCCAAAAAAGAAGGTGTTGTAGCTCACCACTTTGATTTGGTTGGCAGTAGCAGTGGTGGTTTCATTGTCGATGAAGGGATGGATGGGACAATAGGTGTAGATGTGCTGTGCGCAAACGCCCAGTCCTATCAAACAGAGCAACCACGTTTTGCGCGGCACAAAGAGCAGTCCTATGATCCAAAGGAAGAGCGTGCCGAAGAGAAAAATCGGAAATGCTAAGCCTACGACTCCGACCCACTTGAAAAGACGTGGGTCGATGTAGACACTAGCGGCAGAAATCCATAATCCCAAAATGGAGATACCCAATGCTCCCGACAAGAGCATTCCAAAGATGTGCGCCATGGGGGAAGGGGTGGACGCATCTTTGCATGAGTTTTGGGATTTTGATAAGAACGGCATATATTCGGATAAATGGACTAGTAGTTTTCCTTAAGAAACAAGGAGAAGTTGCCCGTAGAGTTAGGATTTATCGACGACTGTTGTTAAACAATTCTTTTTTCTCTTCTTCAGTGAGTGAAGCATAGCCCGAACGACGCACTTTCTCTAGGATTTCATCCATGCGCGCTTGTTGTGCACGTCGCTGCGCATTGTAGACTTGGTCGGAATTAGTGGGATTTTGATGTGAAGCCCCGTTGGAGTAGTTGCCGCTTTGACGCTGTTGTTGAGAGGAGGAACTAGCAGAGAAGATATTTTTGAAGCACTTTTCGACAGCGGCTCCGAATTTCTCGAAAGTGGTACGGATTTGTTGGAGAAAACCTCCCTTGTTTTGCTGATAACTTCCGCTATTGGTGTTGTATCCTCCGCTTTGTTGCGTGCCGCGATAGTTGTTCCAACCTTGGAAACCAGCTTGTCTGCGCTCTGTCTGTTTGCGCCAATAGCGGAAGATGAGCCATCCAAAGAACATGCCTCCGAGGTGGGCAAAGTGGGCTACGTTGCCGTTGGAGGTAAAGGCAGAGTAGGCTTCGATGGCTGCATAACCGATGACGAAGTATTTGGCTTTCATCGGGATGGGAGGAATGAGTAGCATGATGCGTTCGTTGGGGAAAGTCATCCCAAAAGCCAAGAGTACACCATAGCATGCACCACTGGCACCGATGGTGACCCACTGATTGAGATAACTGCTCATGGGCACAATCATGCCATTGACAGCATCATATTGCGCCATTCCTGTGAGATAGTATTCTCCAAATTGCCACAACTCTTGACAGAAAGCAGCACCAATACCACAGACGAGATAGTAGATGATGAAGCGTTTTTGCCCCATGGTTTGCTCAATGATGCGTCCGAACATCCACAAACTAAACATGTTGAGCAAGACGTGACTCCACGAAGCATGGAGAAACATGTAGGTGAGTGGTTGGTAGATGCGAAAATCAGGGGCTAGCACAAAATGAAGCCCGAAGAGTTCGGTGAGCACATCACCATAACGCATCGAAATCACCTGTTGCACCATGAAGAGGATGATGTTGATGAAGAGGAGATTGCGGGTGATGGGAGGGATATTTTTGAACATAGAGAGAGGGGTAAGTGCAGTTTTGAAGCTGGGGCAAGGGATGATAGAGCGTTACTCGGAAGGGATGGACAAAAAAAGCTGCGAACAAAAAAATGAAAGATACCAGGAAACTATATATTCAATTACGAGTATACCTTCAATTACGAGTTGTACTATTCTGGTCTAATAACCGATTGGGACTTAATTCAACTCTTTTACTACTCTTTTTTCTTGATTTTCAGTGATCATCCATGAGAAATTCATACTTCTCTGAGGAAATTTCCGTGCGCTTCAAAATACATTCTCACAAAAACGACATAGCTCGCGAGGCACTGCGACGGTAAGTCGTAGCGCAACTCGCGAGAATGTATATAGGGAGATGAGATAGTCTCAGGGGCGGATTAGAAATCGAACTTTTCGATTTTCATAAGTCCGAGTTCTTTGAGCTGAGCCACGTAGGTTTTGAACTCTTCGCTAGCAGCATGAGCTTCGAGAGCTGCGGCATTTGTCCAAGTTTCGCAGAACATGAACACATCGCTACGAGTGCCGCTTTCAAATACGTCGTAAGACACGCAGCCTTCTTGCTTTTGGCTAGCAGCGGTGAGTGCGAGAGCAGCTTGAAGTGCTGCATCATATTTACCTTCGTTGGCTTGAAAAAAACAATTGATACGAACCATGTTATGTAAGTTTTGAGTGTTGATAATACATCCTAGAGGATTAGAAATAGTAAGTCGCTTGCACGTTGAATGTATTCAGACGATAAGCAGGCAGCACCTTTTGACCGGTTTTTATTTCTACGGAGTTGAGTATTTTTTCTCCCATTTCGCCAAGTGCTACGTTGTAGCCGATACCGAGATCGAGGTGACCACCGAGTGCCACACCCGCACCAAAATTCCAAGTTGTGGTGAGGTTGTTGGTTTTATACACGGTGTTGTCTATCAAAGCGGAGAGATTCACCTTGTTACTTCCTAATCCATAGGAAAATTGAGGACCAGTGGCGAGATATACACCCACTTTTTGAACGGTGAGATTGAGTTTCAAATTGAGTGGAATGTCTACAGACTTCAATTTTTCCGTCACTTCGAGATTGCCAGCAGCAATTTTGTATTCACGTTGGTTATAGTGCAATGCACCTTCTATGCCCAATCCTGCAAATAAGTCCATGTAGGCTTTAGGACCGATGAACCAGCCTGAACCGTTCTTACCTTCGAGCGTGCGAGTCAAAGCTGTCTTGTCGAAGGAGGCAGAAGTGAGGTTATAACCTCCCGTTACACCGAAGCGAATATCGCCAAAAGCATTCGCTGAAAGAGCAGTGGTGAGGAGCACCACAAGTGTAAGCAAAGTCTTTTTCATAAAGCTTTGTTGATTAGTGTGGAAAATAGGGGTTCTTCCCACGAATTAAACATGAGCGGCAATCTCTGGTTTGCGTGCTATGTGTGGTGTGTTTACATGTGGATAATCACACGTTCCACATAGTACACCAAGATGCCTGCAAAATAGCCTGCTGCAGCTACCCAAGTAATCTTCTTCATGTACCAGCCGAAGGAAATCTTTTCGAGTCCCATTGCCACTACGCCTGCTGCACTACCGATGATGAGCATAGAACCACCCACACCAGCACAGTAAGCCAGTAATTGCCAGAAGATGCCGTCTGATGCAAAGTCGCCAGCTTGAACGATGGGATACATGTTCATGCAACCAGCCACGAGAGGTACATTGTCCACAATAGAAGAAGCCACACCGATGGCACCAGTGACGAGGAAATGATTACCTCCCGACACTTCATTGAGCCATTGACCAAAGGCAGGGAGAACGCCCGTTTCCTTCAAAGTAGCCACAGCAAGAAGAATGCCAAGGAAGAAGAGAATGGTGGTCATATCGATTTTGTGGAGAATCGTAGCCACACGTTGTTTCATGGTGCTATCGCGATGAGCTTTGCGACGGTAGAACACTTCGGTCACTGTCCAGAGCAAGCCCAACACGAGTAGGATGCCCATGTAAGGAGGAAGTTCGGTGAAACTGTGGAAGAGGGGCACAAACAAAAGACCACCCACACCGAGAATAAAGATAATGTTGCGCTCTATTTTTCCGAATTGGTGACCAGTATGCGCAGCCACTTCGCTGCCTTCTGCAGGAGCACTTAATTCGCCTTTGAGTTGGAACTGTAACAAAAGGGCAGGAATCACCATTGCCACAAGGCTAGGAATGAAGATTTCTTTGATAACGCCGCCTGCTGTCAAGCTACCTTTTATCCACAACATGATGGTGGTGACGTCGCCAATGGGAGAGAAAGCACCACCAGCATTAGCTGCAATCACAATGAGTGAGGCATAGATGAGACGGTCATTGTGGTTGTGCACCAATTTGCGCAACACCATGATCATCACAATCGTAGTGGTGAGGTTGTCGAGCACAGCAGAAAGGAAGAAGGTGATGAAAGAAATCTTCCAAAGCAAAGCACGTTTGGAGCGCGTGTCGAGCGCATCGCGCACAAAGTTGAAACCGCCGTTGGTGTCAATCACTTCCACAACAGTCATTGCACCCATCAAGAAGAAGAGTGTTTCGGTGATTTCTCCCAAATGTTCGCGCAAACTGTGTTCCGAAACGTATTGCGCTACACTGCCATCGCCAATGCTTTGCAGCACTTCGGCAGAAAGATATTGAGCTGCGCCTGTGGTGTACAACACCCAGCAAATAACACACATGAGCAAGGCCACAGCCGCTTTATTTACTTTGAGCACATCTTCGAGCGTTATGCAGAGATAACCCAAAAAGAAGACGGCTACGATGATAGAAGTTAGCATAGAATGAATAAAGAAATGAGTTATAGATAGAATGCTTGCGCAAATTTCGCGAAAAAAATGGGCATAGGCAAAGTTTTTGACGCTGATTTATGTTCTCTTCTGCGAAAATACTCAATAAAGATGAGGAGATTTCGGTTTTTATCCTTATTTTTGCATAGTTATTCCACGCTTATTCCTATGAAATCTTGGCTTCGTAGTTCAATGGATAGAACAACCCTCTCCTAAAGGGTAAATAGGGGTTCGATTCCCCTCGGGGCTACTAGCACTTTGTTTGTTTTGGTGCTTTCACGCTAGCTCATTTTAGGAGCTTTCGTGGGTGACATCGTGAATGCTAGACAGAGTGCTGTGTGCATTTTCACCGAAATTGATCTACCACCATGTCTTCCTCTCCTATTCGTTCGTTTGAGCAGTTGCACCATCATTTGGCGCAGCTCCCTTCTCGTTGCCGTTTGGCAGTGGCACATCCTGCCGATGCACACACCCTCCAAGCCGTGCTCGAGGCTGTACAACTCGGCTTTGTAGACGCCTTCTTGGTGGGTGAAGTCTATGCTCCTTTGTTGGAAAATATTTCCTCCGAAATAGCTGCTTGGGTGCACCACATTCCAGCTTCCGATGCTGGAGCCGCGATGCAACAAGCCGTGCAGATGGTGCATGATGGAGAAGCAGATGCTTTGATGAAAGGTTTGGTGAATACCGACGATCTCTTGCGCCATGTGCTCAACAAAAACTATGGTCTTCGCCAAGAAGGAGGAGTCATTAGTCATGTAGCGGCTTTCTACTTGCCGCAGTTGGAGCGCATTGTGCTCATGTCGGATGTAGCGGTGATTCCCTACCCTTCGCCTGAGCAACGCCGCGCACAACTCACTTATGCCACTGCCCTAGCTCACCAGTTGGGTATCGAAACACCTCGTGTGGCTTTGTTGCATTTTTGTGAAAAGGTGAGCGAAAAATTCCCTATCACCCTCGATTATGCAGCTTTGAAAGAAGAAGCAAACAAGGGAGTTTTTGGAAAAGTCATCGTAGATGGTCCCCTCGATCTACTTTGTTCACTTTCGCCCCAAGGACTTACCGACAAGCACCTCACTAGTGTGCTCGAAGGACAAGCCGATGTTTTGATTTTCCCAGACATCGAAACCGGCAATGCTGTCTATAAAACCCTCTCTTTTCTTGTGCCTAAGGCAGAAGCCGCCTCGATGCTCGTAGGCACCACCCATCCTGTGGTGCTCACCTCTCGTGGTGATTCGATAACCACAAAAGTCAATAGCCTTGCTTTGGCTGCCATTCAGACTAAAAAGGACTAAAACCATGCGCATTCTAGTCATCAACCCCGGTTCTACCTCCACCAAAGTGGCAGTCTACGAAGACGAACGTCCTGTGCTGCTCCGCAACATTCGCCACACTGCCGAAGAGTTGAGGGCATATCCCACTAGTTTCGACCAACTTCCGTTGCGACAAAACAAAATTGTGCAGACGCTCGAAGAAGAAGAGATTCCTTTTGCTTTCGATGCCATTGTGGGACGTGGCGGTCTCACACACCCCATTCCGGCTGGTGTCTATCGTGTCAACGCGCAAATGCTCCACGACACGCGCACAGCCATCCGACAACACGTTTGTAATTTGGGTTGTCACATCGCGGCTGCACTTGCCAGTAAGATAGACCATTGCGAAGCCCTCATTGCCGACCCTGTGATTGTCGATGAGATGTGCCCAGAAGCCCGCATCTGTGGCAGTCCCGATATGCGTCGCAACAGTGTGTGGCATGCCCTTAATCAGCGTGCCACGGCTCGTCGTCACGCACTTTCCATTGGTTGCCATTATGAAGACCTTGATCTCATCGTGGCTCATCTGGGAGGCGGCATCACCATCGGTGTGCATCATCACGGCCGTACCATTGATGTCAATAACGGACTGGATGGCGAAGGACCTTTCTCTCCTGAGCGTGCAGGAACGCTCCCCACTGCCGATCTCATCCGCATGTGTTTTAGTGGAGAATATACAGAGGAAGAGTTGTTGCGATTTGTTGGAGGAAAAGCCGGTTTGGTGGCATGGCTGGGCACTAGCGACACACGCGAAATTCTCGAACGTATCGAAAGTGGTGACGAAGAAGCGAAACTCGTCATGGACGCTATGATTTATCACATTGCCAAGGGCATCGCTGCCCAAGCGGCTGTGCTTTGTGGTCGCTATGATGCCATTCTCATCACTGGAGGTTTGGCGCACGCCCACTACATCACCTCGCGTCTGCGAGAACGTGTGTCATTCATTGCGCCCGTTCACATCTATCCTGGTGAGAACGAAATGGAGGCTCTCGCAGAAAATGCCTTGGCTGTGCTGCGCAATCAGCGTGAAGTGCTGGAATATCAATAGCCGTTGCTCCTCTCTGAGCAGAGGGGTGGTGTTTTTATGCAATGTTCCCTTTATTTTGTGGATTTATCGTGAGGCAAACTTGGTCAGTTGTGGCGCATTCCGTAACTTTGCTTTGACGTGTGTGGCAGATTATGACTGCTCCATACATACCCTTTCACCCAGATATTTCACCCTAATAATATGCCTCAAAAACTACAAATCGAAGAAATGAATCGCCTGGATGTGGCGGCTTTCAAAGCAGCCGAAAAACTCCCCCTCATCGTTGTGCTCGACAATGTGCGCAGCGTTCACAATGTGGGAAGCATTTTTCGTACTGCCGATGCATTTCGACTCGCTGGTGTGTGGCTTTGTGGCATCACGGCAACACCCCCTTCAGTGGATATACACAAAACGGCACTCGGAGCAGAAGAGTCTGTGGATTGGCGATATTTTGCCACCACTGATGAAGCCATCGCCACCCTCAAAAGGGAGGGATATGTGGTGGCTTCTGTGGAACAATGCCACCGCTCTACTCTACTCACCGATTTTCAACTGGATGACACACAGCGTTACGCGCTCGTGATGGGGCATGAAGTGCACGGAGTGGCGCAAGAAGTGGTGGATACTTCCGACCTCGTCATCGAAATTCCACAAATGGGTACCAAACACTCTATGAATGTGAGTGTGGCTGCCGGTGTGGTGATGTGGGAGTTTGTGCGCCAATGGCGCGCTCTCGGACATTAAATCTCCGCGCTTCCTTAACCTTTGCAGCGCAGTTGTCAATATAGTGGCAATCTTCTGATATTTTCTCCCTTAATTTCCCTACCTTTCCTTGTATATTTCTCTCGCTTAAATCCAAACTATGCTCTCCACTGTTCACACCATAGCCATCAATGGTCTCGATGCTAGCCGTGTGCTCATCGAAATCAATGTCACCCCTTTTAGTCAACCGCGAGATGCGCTCTATGTCATGGTGGGGCTGCCCGATAGTGCTGTGAAGGAGAGCAAGACCCGTGTGCGCTCTGCCATGGAAAACAGTGGATACAATGCCCGAGGAGCAGCGGATGTGGCAGTGAATTTTGCGCCTGCTGATGTGAAAAAGGAGGGAAGTGGCTATGACCTTCCGTTGGCAGTAGGGTTGCTGCACGCTTTCGGACAAGCTAAGGTGACTCCCGAAGTGCTCAGTCGCTACATGTTTCTCGGAGAACTAGGACTTGATGGCGATTTGCGTCCTGTGCGTGGCGTGTTGCCAGCGGCTATTTTGGCACGCAAATTGGGCTACGAAGCCTTGATTGTGCCAGAAGAAAATGCGCGCGAGGCTGCGGTGGTGAATCAACTCAAGGTGTATGGTGCAAGCAAACTGCGCGATGTGGTGCAACACCTAGAAGGTACACAGTTGTTGGAACCCACAGAGGTGGACACACGAGCAGAATTTTATGCTTCGCAAACGGATTTTCCCTACGATTTCAGTGAGGTGAAAGGACAACCTGCGGTGAAACGTGCATTTGAAGTGGCAGCTGCAGGTGGACACAATCTTTTGCTTGTGGGCAGTCCAGGTTGTGGCAAGAGTATGATGGCGAAACGTTTGCCTTCGATTCTCCCTCCCCTCACACTTGCTGAGAGTTTAGAAACCACGCAGATACACTCTATTGCGGGGAAACTCGAGAGAGGGGCTACGCTTATCTCCACACGGCCGTTTCGCTCGCCACACCACACCATTTCAGATGTGGCACTCATTGGCGGTGGAGCCAGTATGCAGCCTGGAGAAATCAGTTTAGCGCACAATGGCATCTTGTTTTTAGACGAATTTCCTCACTACTCCAAGAATGCACTCGAAACGATGCGACAACCGTTGGAAGATCGCGTCATCACCATATCGCGAGCGCGCTACAACGTCACCTTGCCCTGCTCCTTCATGCTGGTGGCAGCCATGAATCCTTGTCCTTGTGGCTACTACAACGACCCTTCGCACGAGTGCACTTGCACACCAGCGCAGGTGCAACGCTATCTGAGTCGCATCAGCGGTCCGCTGTTGGATCGCATAGATTTGCAAGTGGAGGTGGTACCCGTTCCTGTGAAAGAACTCACCAATGCGCCTGAGGGTGAACCTTCTGCCAACATTCGTGCAAGGGTGATGGCTGCACGCGAACGCCAGCGCGAACGCTTTATCAACAGTCCCGGGGTACACTGCAATGCGCAAATGAGTGCGCGACAACTTCAAGAGCTTGTGGTGCTAGACGAAGCAGCTCAAGATGCGCTTTCTCTTGCACTCGACCGCTTGGGACTCTCTGCACGCGCTTACGAACGTGTGTTGAAGGTGGCGCGCACCATTGCCGATTTAGAGGGTAGCGACAAAGTGCAACGGCAACATATCGCCGAGGCTGTGAGCTATCGCAACCTAGACCGCTCCACTTGGGGCACTTAACAGTAAAGCAGACAAACAATAGAAGAAAGACCTGAAAGAGCAATGAAAATAGACAAAGAAAAATGCCTAGCAATGTGGCACGAAGTGCGCCAATGGCGTTGGACAAGAATGTTGTTGCACGTGGCAAAAGGCACAAAGACACAAGACATTTTCACGCACGTGGCTGCGCTCACCTATAGCACAGTGTTGTCAGTGGTGCCGCTTCTGGCTCTGGTGTTGGCACTGGGTAGAGGTTTTGGAATGCAAGACTACATAGAACTGCAGTTGCGACAAAATCTCAATACTTCAGACGATGTGATTGGACAACTGATGGAGTTTGCCAATTCCTACATAGCACGCACACACGATGATGTGATGGTGGGCGTCAGTGGTTTTGTGTTGGCTTTCACCATTGTTTCGCTGGTGAATAATATTGAGCGGAGATTCAATGCGATGTGGGGCATTAGCACTTCGCGGAGTCTGTTTGGTTTCTCCCTCTCCTACCTCGGACTCATTGTTTTTCTGGCTTTTTCCATCTTCTTTTTGAGCGGTGTGTGGGTGTTTATCCTACAGTTGCTCAACTATTTACCCCATCACGTGTTGGTAGACACCACAATGCCTTTGCTGGTGTTCATTCTCAAATCGTTGGTATTTAGTGCAGTGTTGGGAGCGATGTTTCGCTTTATTCCCTTGCTCAAAGTGGAATTGCGCCACATTGTATGGCCCGCGCTCATTTCGGGTTTCTTGTTTAGCCTTGTGCAGGAGTTTTACATCAAAGGACAGATGTTTTTGAGCAGTTACAACGCTGTGTATGGTTCGTTTGCGGTGCTTCCGCTCTTGATGGCGTGGGTGTATGCCACGTGGACAATTGTGCTAACGGGCGTGTTGCTGTGTCGAGCAGCACAAGCCACAGAATACGACGATGATTTGTTTGATGAAAAGATCTACAACTATGATTCGCACAACCTTGTTGCGCTGCGCATAATGGCAGTGATGGCGCGCAGGTTTGTGGACAATGCTCTGCCACTCACGGTGAAAGAATGGGCAAAAACACTGTCTATCTCGACGGAATTTGCTGGAACAGAATTGCAAAGACTAGCGAAGGTGGGGTTGATATTCCGTGTGGTGGAGAGCCACGAGGTGATGGAGGCTCCGCTACCTTCAACAGCGGTGTTCAAAATCAATGTGGATGTGCATCAGGTGACGGCAGAATCGGTGATTTCGCTGCTCAATCAGGAGGGAAATGATGTTGAACTTCAACTTTCTCCCGAGGAGGTGCAACAATATCGCACAATCGTGGAGAATTATGGTGCACCCGCCGATTTGCAACGCAACATCCTCTCTCTTTAATCTAAATAGGTTATAAGATTCTGAACAGCTTTGATTGTTCAGGGTGTGTGGAAAATGCACTTGTGACGCTCTAATCAACCTGTTTTGTTTTGTCTATGTGGTGTTTTGAGACTGAACTTTTGAGTTATGTCTAAAACACCACATATTATTTGCGCAAAGGAGTCGAATTTCGTAATTTTGTGAGCCTTTTGACACTACCTACTTTGCAGAAGTAGTGCAAAAGTCGCTGAATATATCAATAAAAAATTCTCATGCAAGACATTCGCAACATCGCCATCATTGCTCACGTAGACCACGGTAAGACAACCCTCGTGGACAAAATGCTCTTGGCAGGTAACCTTTTCCGTGCCAACCAGCAGACGGGCGAACTTATGCTCGACAATAACGACCTCGAACGTGAACGCGGTATCACCATCCTTTCTAAAAACGTGTCTATCAACTACAAAGACACCAAAATCAACATCATCGACACTCCAGGTCACTCCGACTTTGGTGGTGAGGTGGAGCGCGTGCTCAACATGGCAGATGGTTGCATCCTCCTCGTAGATGCCTTTGAAGGACCGATGCCTCAAACGCGTTTTGTGTTGCAAAAGGCACTTCAAATCGGACTTAAACCTATTGTGGTGGTGAACAAGGTGGACAAACCTAACTGCCGCCCTGAAGAGGTGCACGAAATGGTGTTCGATTTGATGTTTGAACTTGGAGGCACAGAGGAACAACTCAACTTCCCCGTAGTGTATGGTTCTGCGAAAAACAACTGGATGGGGGAAGATTGGTCAAAACCAACAGACAACATTGACTATCTGCTCGACACGATTCTCGAAAAAATCCCTGCTCCCGAACGACTAGAAGGTACTCCTCAGTTGCTCATCACTTCGCTCGACTATTCTAATTACACAGGTCGTATAGCTATCGGTCGTGTGCATCGTGGCACCATCACCGAGGGAATGAACATCACCATTGCGCACCGCGATGGAACGATGGAAAAGACCAAAATCAAGGAACTCCAAACCTTTGAGGGTATGGGACGCCAAAAGACTACTGCTGTGTCGAGTGGTGACATTTGTGCGGTGATTGGTCTGGAAAAGTTTGAGATTGGTGACACCATCACGGACTTTGAAAATCCAGAACCGCTCCCCACTATTGCGATTGACGAACCCACAATGTCCATGCTTTTTGCTATCAACGACTCTCCTTTCTTTGGTAAGGAAGGTAAGTTCTGCACTTCTCGTCACATCAACGAACGTTTGGAGAAAGAACTTCAAAAAGACTTGGCACTTCGTGTGGAACAAGGTGCTGACACTGACCGCTGGATTGTTTCGGGTCGTGGTGTGCTCCACCTTTCGGTGCTTGTAGAAACAATGCGTCGCGAAGGTTACGAACTGCAAGTGGGACAACCTCAGGTGATTTATCATGAGATTGATGGCGTTCGTCACGAACCTATCGAAGAACTCATGATTAACGTGCCCGAAGAGTTCGCTTCTAAGATGATTGACATGGTGACGCGCCGTAAGGGTGAGATGGTGGCGATGCACAACCTGGGTGATCGTGTGGACATCGAATTTATGATTCCCTCACGTGGCATCATTGGTTTGCGCACTAACGTGCTCACGGCATCACAAGGTGAAGCGATTATGGCGCACCGTTTCAAGGAATATCAACCCTTCAAAGGCGAAATCGATCGTCGCAGCAATGGTTCGATGATTGCACTCGAAGGCGGCACTGCCTTTGCTTATGCCATCGATAAGCTCCAAGACCGTGGTAAGTTCTTCGTTTCTCCCCAAGATGATGTCTATGCAGGTCAGATTGTGGGTGAACATATCCACGAAAATGACCTCGTTATCAATGTGACGAAGGCGAAGCAACTCACCAATATGCGTGCTTCGGGTGCTGACGACAAGGCGCGTATCATTCCTCCCACCATCTTCTCTCTCGAAGAAGCGCTGGAATATATCCGCGAAGATGAATATGTGGAAGTGACGCCTAAGTCTATGCGTATGCGCAAGATTATCCTCGATCACAATGCGCGCAAACGTGCTTCTCGCACTGATGTCTAACATGTAGTGACGATGCTCAGCATCAAAAGTCACATAAAACCCAAATAAGCCGTAGTAGAACCTTTTCTACTACGGCTTATTTATTTGAAATCCTAGCTTATTTCTTGGAGGATTTCGGATTCTTTCGAGGTCTTAGCTTATTTCAGATAAGTTTTTCCCGAAGCATTGAGCATTGGGTAGAGTTTTACGAGCGGAACCAATACAGAAGGACTGCCAGCTGCGTAAGGTGCAATCTCATATTGCTGATAAACCAGTTGCAACCCCTTCTTGGTGAGCCATGGCTCAGCCTCGGGCTGGGGAAGAAGAGCCAATCGCGTATCCACGTCGTCGTATCCATCTACCGCACTGCACTGCAACACACCGCTCAATTCTTCCTTATTGCTCACTTCTAATGCCTTAATGAGTCCTCTGATGAGTTGATGGCGCAACATTTTCTCGTTACCAATCATAGATTTGTCAAACTTCCTACCATCACTCTTGCGGAAAGTGGCTCCCACCAAACTAGAACCGCCGTGAGCACCACCGCCATACCAATAAGTTTCTGCCTCTAGTGTGATGAATTGCTCCGTTTCATAAACTTTGGAAATCGCAAAGTTGTTCTCACCATTCGTCACATCCGTTTCTTCCTCACGCACCCAACGCTTCTGATAGTAGTTGAGCATCGCATCTCCATCATTGAGATTTCCTTGATACTTCCCACCAAGCTGTTCATTCACCCATTCATTGATGGCGTTTGCCAGGTTTGGATGACTGTTGCTCTGCGCCAACACAAACTTTGTGTCATAAGCAAAGTGCTTCGTCTTGAGTTTTTTACTAAATGTCTCAAACGTAAAAGACTCTTCCTTCGGTTCTTCCACAACAGTGTCGTGAGCTAATGCCACAGAATCCTTTTTGGGTTGTGGTTCTGCCTGCGCCTTTTTACCACAAGCTGCCAGTCCAAACACTGCAAAGGCAGTAAAGAGAGTGAAAGAATAGAATTTCATAAATAAGGTAAGTTATTGGGGATTACACCAACCAACGTTCTACTTGTATAGTCGTTTTATTTCCAAACCCCTTCGACAAATCGGGGGAGATTGAAGCTATCGTTGATGACGCGAACGGACGTATAGCCCATACTCTCAAAGAGAGTGGCAACAGCCACGGCAAAATCCGTGTGAGTCTCTACGAGAAGACTACCCGAAGGACGAAGCGCGTGCCATCCCAAACGAGCCAACGCGTGATAAAACAGCAGCGGATTGTCATTAGGAACGAAGAGAGCCGAGTGCGGTTCGTGGTTCACCACCTGAGCTTCCATTGTTTGTGCTTCCGCTTCTGGAATATAAGGCGGATTGCTCACAATAGCATCTAAAGACTGCGGAGTTATCGTGGGAGTTTCGGCTTCTTTGAGCACATCTCGCAGTTGAAAATCCACAGACGCGCCCAAGGTTGTCGCATTTGCTTGTGCCACTTGCAAAGCTCCTTCTGAGATGTCCCAAGCAGCAACACGCGCCAGTGGGAGAATTTTTGCCAAACTAATAGCTATACATCCACTTCCTGTGCCTACGTCTAAGATATTAGACAACGCGCCACAGCATCTCTCTGTTGCCAAACGCACCAAACCTTCCGTTTCTGGTCGAGAAATCAACGTGTCTGCCGTCACCCGAAAATGATGACCACAAAACCATTCAAACCCCACCACTTGTTGCACCGGCATTTGCGCCAATAGCTGTTCCACATCGCGCTGCGTTTGTTCCTCTTCTGCCGCTGAAAGCAGCACATCATCGTTGAGCAACAGTTGCGCTGTGGAGAGTCCGAAACGATCCGTCACATAGCGCGTAGCAATAGCCGCCGCTTCGTGAGCATCGTAGAGATGTGACAATTCCTTTTGTAGGTGGATTTGTAGTGTTCTAGGCTTCATTGTTCCCTTATTATCTATCGTTTATTTCAGCGCATCCATGTGCCGATAAGCCTTTTGCATAAAAGCTTTCACCTTTTTCAGTCGTTCACCCTTCGGATCGGGCGTCACCTTCGACACACTTTGCGAATTGAGGTCAAAAATAGTCGTTCCAGTGCTGTCGATAAAGGTGTATCCCTCGGGCCAAGTGTGGATGGCAAGTGGATAAGTGTAAGTTTGCGAGAGCACATCTCTAGAGAACGTGAATTGACTGTGGTCAATGCCCATTTGTCCCAAGAGTGTAGCCGCCACGTCCGTTTGGTTGCAGAGTTTAGCGATTACCCTACTGTTGCGCACGGCTCCTCCCGTCCAAATGAGAGGAATATGATATTTTCTAATGTCAAACTCATTGATGTCAGCGGGCCACGTCACACCGTGGTCGGGAAGAATCACAATCAGCGTATTTTTCCACGCCGGAGTTTGTCGGAAAGACGCAATGAATTGTCCCAGACTGTGATCTAAATAGGCAAAAGCATTGAGCATCTTGTCGTTAAGGCGCGCATAAGGCACCTCCCATGGCTCGTGACTAGAGAGCGTCAAGAGGGTTTTGAACCAAGGTTTCCCTTGTTTTTCCGAAGCATCAATGTTTTTGCGGAGTATCTTCATCATCTCTCCATCGCATACTCCCCAAGGACTCGTGTGGCGCAGTTTGGCAGGAAAATCAGCATCTCCCAACACGCGATTATATCCCGTAGCGAGGAAATAGGAATTCATATTCGTGAAATTCTTATCTCCACCATAGAGAAATTCTGTATCGTAGCCCACACTCTTCAAAGCGCCTGCTATGGAAGGCAACACGCGCGATTTAGCGGGCATCTTCATCACACTCGCATCGGGGAAAGAAGGATAGCCCGAGAAGGTGCAAATGGTGCCACGGTCGGTGCGGAAACTATTGGCATAACATTGAGAGAAAAACACACCACTCGCTGCCAAACTGTCGAGATGTGGCGTTGTTTGGTGATTACCTTCGGTGCATCCCACCACGCGTCCACCACAACTCTCCATGAGGATGAGCAACACATTGGGACGTTGTGTGGTGAGCAAAGAATCTTCGGGCAACAACACACTCTTTGTGTTGTATTGCAGCGAATTGAAGACTTTATCAGCTTCTTCAGGAGCAAAGTATTGCGCTTGTTTTGAATAATCCTGCTCTTTCAACAACGAATAGAAAAAGGAAAACACAGGATTTACGGCGGAATGGTTGTGATATTGCACCGTAGAATAGTAGACCATTCCCACATTAGCGGTGGATCGTCCCACTCCTCCGCGGATGCTCAAAAAGAGCAAGCCACCGAGCACCGCCCACAAGAGGGAAAGGCACAATCGTTTGAGCCAGAAATTCCCGCCACAGCAGTGCGAATGACTGCAAGCCCCATGCGCGGTGACGCTATGCCCAAAAGTCTTGTTTTGAGAAGAATAAGGTAGTTTCCAGAAAAGCCACGACACTCCAGCCACAATACCGACGAAGAGCAAGAAAGCCAAAATGACAAAGCCCCATCCCAAACTCTCGGGAATGCTCGAGGGGTTGTCCAGATAAGACAGTGCCACCGCATCAAGTTTGAATCCCCAACTCTTGTAGATGATGGTGTCGATGATGATAATCATCAAGAAAATGGTGAGTAAAGTTGAGGTATAGATGCGATAAAGCCAGCGTCCCAGTTTTTCACTTGTCGCCGTTTTCCAAAAATGTCCAATCCACGTTGCGAGCCAAATGGGTGCAGTGGTATAGGCTGCCACCGATAAATCGAGAGGAAGACCGTGCCACACAATTTGTAAGAAATCACCTCCAGCAGGAAATCCATTGTAAGCAAAGAATACGAGCTTACCCACAAAGAACAGTGCAAGCCACGCGCAGAAGATGCGCACCAGGAAAAGGAGTTGTTTCATAGAATATCTATTGTAGAAGGTAGAAGTTAGACGTTAGAGGGCTAGCGCAGTTGGACTAGAAAAACTAGAGGCTCTAGAGAGTTAGAAGAACCGAGCCCCGCTTGTCGGGGCGAGCGAAAAAAGGTCTATGACCCTCTAACGTCTAAAGCTGCTGCATATCATTGAGTCGTTTGTAGTAGCCATCGAGTTCGAGCAAAGCCTCGTGCGTACCGCGTTCCACGATGCGGCCCTCGTGCAGCACCAAAATCTCATCTGCATTGCGAATGGTTGAAAGACGGTGCGCAATCGCAATTGTAGTGCGCGTTGCCATCAAACGTTCGAGCGCCTCCTGCACCAAGCGTTCACTCTCCGTGTCCAGTGCACTTGTCGCTTCATCGAGAATCAAGATATCAGGATTCTTCAATATAGCGCGTGCTATGGAGATGCGTTGTCGCTGACCCCCCGAAAGTTTACCACCGCGGTCGCCCACATTCGTGTTGTATCCCTCGGGAGTAGCCATGATAAATTCGTGAGCATTTGCCACTTTGGCAGCTTCCATCACCTGTTCGAGAGTCGCATTTTCCACTCCAAAAGCTATGTTGTTGAAGAAAGAATCGTTGAAGAGAATTGCCTCTTGGTTCACATTACCAATGAGCGCACGCAAGTCCGACAAACGCAGCTGACGCACATCCGTGCCATCAATGGTGATGCTACCGCCCACCACATCGTGATAGCGAGGCACTAAATCCACCAGCGTACTCTTACCGCTGCCGCTTTGTCCCACGAGGGCTATCGTTTGACCACGTTTCACCGTGAAATCCACCCCACGAATCACCATTTGTTCGTCTGTCACTTGAGCATCAGCCCCTACCCCTGCTTGTCCATAGGCAAAGGTCACATTTTTGAATGCAATGCAGTCGGTGAGATGATCAATTTTCACGGGGTGTTCTGGTTCGCGAATCGGATTCTCAGCCAAAAGAATCTTGTTCACGCGTTCCATCGAAGCCATACCCTTGGGGATAGCGTAAGCAGCGCGCGACAAATCTTTCAGTGGTTGAATCACGCTGTAGAGAATCACCATGTAGAAGATGAAGGTAGGCGCATCGATGGGACTGTGGTCAGCAAAAATCAACGTACCGCCATACCAAAGCACCAAGACGATAAGGCAGGTGCCCAAAAATTCGCTCACGGGGTGTGCCGAACCTTGACGAATCGCCACGCGTGAGGAGATAGAGCGGAAATCATTGGCAGTAGTGTCGTAGCGCTCTTGCATTTTGCGTTCAGCACCAAAGGCTTTGATGATGCGCATACCGCCCAACGTTTCCTCTAGTTGCGACATCGTTTCACTCCATTTGATTTGCGCATCCATGCTCGACTGTTTGAGTTTACGACCGATGCGTCCCATACCCCATCCCATCAGTGGCAACACCAAGATGGTGAAAAGCGTGAGTTCCCAAGAGATATAGAAAAGACTACCGAAATAGACCACAAGGAGAATTGGATTTTTCATCAACATCTCCAAACTACCCATAATGGAGTTTTCGATTTCTCCCACGTCACCACTCATGCGTGCGATGATGTCGCCCTTGCGTTCATCGCTGAAGAAAGAGAGGGGAAGGAGGGTGATTTTCTTATAAATCGAGGTGCGGATGTCGCGCACAATGCCCGTGCGCACTGGCACCATCGAAGCCACAGAAGCAAAGTAAGAAGCCGTTTTCAATCCAGTGGACAGCACGAGGAGTAATCCAATGAAGAGCAATGCAGTACCCGCGCCATACTGCGCCACCAGTTGTGAGGTGTAGTAATAAGCATTGTTGACCGCAATGTCAGAAAAAGATATCCCTTCTTTGCTCCAATCGATGAAATGATAGACCTTATGCTCGGTGTTGAAAAGCAATTTGAGCATCGGGATGAGCGAAGCAAAAGAAAAGACGTTGAGCACCGCACTCAGCACATTGAAGAGGAGGGAGAGTCCGATGTTTAATTTATAGGGTGCAACGTAATGCACCATCATTTTGAAGAATTCTTTCATATTTCATTCGAGAACGCGTGTTCCCAATTAGGCAACACGTATGAGTTCAAAGGACAAAAATACTCGAAAAAAACGAGATTTGGAGGTATTTTTCCTATGAAATGACGTTTCTGGGAATTTCTCTCTTCATTTCGTTGTACATTGTTGTCTTTTTGCTCCTTAGAAGTGGTTTATCAAGCAGAAAGAAGAGGATAATCCCTCGCTCGATATGAGTTTATGAGTGTGAAAATTGCAGGGTGTCACTGCCAAAAGATGTGTTATATTCTTGTTGCAGTGAAATTTGTTGCAGAATTCAGCAGTTTTACTGCGAAAGATGCTACCTCTCTCCCTTCACTTGCGCAAAAGTGTGCACACTTGTTTGTTTTTCTCATAGAGCAGATGGTCATTCTCTTTTGCGTATCCTTTTGGCTGGTTCTCGCGTGCGTGTGTGAGCGCGTATTACGCGCGCACATTAACAGGGATTTTGCACTTTTTGCTTTCACAACCTTCACACAAGGGGATTGTTGCATCGCAATTTTAGGAGAAAAAAACGTGGGAGATAAAAGAAAAAACGTGGGAGATTTCTTAGAAAATGTCCATCGTTTTTCGGAAAAAGTCCATCGTTTTTTGGAAAAGGTCCGAGAATTCTTTTTAGGGCTCTGAATTTATAGAAATCGCTCTTCGAATCTTTGGAATCATCGAAATCTTTGAAATCATTGGATTCATTGAAATCATTGGATTCATTGAAATCATCAAAATTCTCTCCGATAGTTCAGACTTTATGCGCTAAAGATGGGAATCAATATATTTTTACACTCTCGTCTTTGGGAGGTGATTTAGCCCCTTTCAAGGGGATTTTTGGACGCGAATTTCGAGTATGATTTACTACTCTGTGAAATAGTATTTATAAATAGTCTGTAATCCACTATACACGAACGACTTACAAAGAAACGTGTGAAGGTTGTGAAAGCAAAAAGTATAAAAGTGCAGGGTGCGCGCGCATGCGTACGAGCGAGAAAAGGGATTTCACAGCTGTTCACAAATTATGCAGTATCCTTGCGAGAGGATGTTCAGATATCTCGGAAGAAAGAGGATAAAAATGCTGGTGAAAAAATTTAACTCCGTGAATAAACAATAGGATAGTAAAAAGAGAAATTAAAGAGAAGCAAGTAAAAGCTAGAAGAAAGGGAGGATGGGACAAGAATGAGAAAAAGGGAGGGAAAGAAGGGAAGAGGAAAATCGCCCCATCACCGACAAACGGTGATGGGGCGATGCACATAAGAAAATGTGAAACGAGTGAGATGCTTAACCACGAATCATGGTGAGAAGCATCTTGAAACGCTGCACGGCTTGGAGGGCATGAGGCACGCCAGCAGGCATGATGAGCATTTCTCCAGCCTTGGGATGGTGCACCACTCCGCCGATGGTGATTTCAGCTTCTCCATCGAGGATGGTCACTGTGGCATCGAAAGGAGCTGTGTGTTCCGAAAGACCTTGACCAGCATCGAAAGCAAAGAGAGTGAGTGTGCCTGCGTTGTTGCGAAGGATTTCACGAGAAACCACATTTCCTTCGGAGTAGTCCACCACGGTGGAGGGAGCGAACACTACGCCTTTTTCAAAAGAGTTCATAAGTCAGTTTTTGTTGAGTTATTGTATTGTGTTTATTTGCGGAGCGTAGCCATGAATCTACGTGCAGCTTCAGCAGCAACGAGAAGACCGCCTGCGCTCATGATGATGTCTTTGATGACAAGACGACCAGCACCAGAAAGCATGGGGAAGCCGTGGCTACCTACGAAATAGGGAAGACCTTCGTGAGCATAGGTGTTGCCATCGGCAAGATTAGGCACCCAGCATTCGGGGGTGGTGATGAGGAACGAGAGGGTGACGATGCTCATGCCGAAGGTGAGCAATCCGCCGAGCATACCCACGCGTGGCAACCAGATGCCGAGGAGCACGAGAGTACCGATGGTGCAAATCATCAAACCAAGACCGATAGAGAAGGCGTAAGTGCCATTTTCTTGGTGCCATTTGATGTTTTCCACGATTACTTCACCTTCTTTGTTCTTGTGGAGGTTGTATTCTTTGACTTCCTTGCCATTCTTAGGATTGATGGCAGTCTTAGAAGAATTGTTGTAGAGGAAGCTCATAAAGGGACTATTGGAAACGAAGGGCACGATGCCGTCTGCTTCGTATTGACACACTTTGAGACCTCCAATCCAAGCCATAACAACGAAGATGGCAATGCGAAGATAAGTGTAGAAATGACGTTCGAGGGAAAGAAGAATGCGAGAAGCAAATTCGAACAAGGCGTTGATAGTAGCCATAGTAGAAAATAGTTTATGGGTTGAAAAATAATTAGGGTGCAATCGCCCCTATGAAAAATGGTTAGTGTTTAAGTGAGATGTGTTGCAAGAAACCCCTGTCCAACGCTGTGTTAGTTCGATGGCATTGTCCTTATGCTAAAGATAAGGAGGGGTGGCAGCCTTTAATCTCATCGAAAACGACACAAAAGTACAAATTTGTAGCACTCCCAGCAAGTTTTATATTGATTTTCATCGGTGCATTAGCAAAATAAAGTACCTTTGCAGTATAAGGTACACAAAATATACAGCTCATGAATCGCATTTTCTCTTTTCTCCTCTTTATTCTCTGCACAGTGGCTACACCTATGGTAGCACAAAACACCACAACAGAAGCGACCACTTCTTCTAGTGCCGCACGTTATGGGCGAGTAAGTCGTTCTGCCATTTTGGAGCAACTGCCAGAAATGAAGCATGCTCGCACGCAACTCGACAGCCTCCGTGCTAAATATGAGCGTGAAGCGCGTTACAATGAGGAATCTTTTCGTCGTCAATTTTCGGAATATCTCCAAGTGCAGCGCAATCTGCCAGAGGCTATTTTGCTAAAACGTCAAGGGGATTTGCAAAGTTCTATGGAACGTGGTTTGGCTTTTCGCAAACAAGCAGAAGAATTGCTCCGAAAAGCAGAACGCGATCTCATGCAGCCCATTGAAGACAAGGTGGATGCAGCTATTCGTGTGGTGGGTGCTGAGCGTAAATATGATTTCATCTTCGATGCAGACTTGAAGGCGTTGCCTTATCTCAATCCTGCGCTCTGCGAAGATGCTACTGCCTTTGTGAAAGAGAAATTGAAATAGGAACTAGAAACTAAAAGCTCTAGAAGCTCTAGAACCTCTAACCCCTAATGTCTAATCTCTAACGTATAGCCTCGTGATTGGTGTTTTCGACTCAGGATATGGTGGACTGTCGATATTGCGACAAGTGCGCCAACTCTTGCCCCAATATGATTATCTCTATTTGGGCGACAATGCACGTGCCCCCTATGGCTCGCGCTCGTTCGATGTGGTCTATCGCTACACTTTAGAAGCGGTGCGCGAACTCTTCAATCGCGGTTGCGAACTCGTAATTCTGGCGTGTAACACCGCTTCTGCAAAGGCATTGCGTTCCATTCAGCAAAACGACCTCCCTACGCTCGCTCCCGACAAACGGGTGTTGGGGGTCATTCGTCCCACGGTGGAGGCTCTAGGCGACATCACCCACTCTCGACATGTGGGGATCATGGCAACACAAGGAACCATTCGTTCTAGAAGTTATGATTTGGAGATAGAAAAATTCTTCCCCGATGTGAAGGTCACAGGACTAGCTTGTCCGATGTGGGTGCCGCTGGTGGAATATGGCGAATTTGACAGTCCCGGAGCCGACTATTTCGTGAAGAAACGCATCGAAGAGATATTGCGCATCGACCCCGACATCGACACCCTAGTGCTGGGTTGCACACACTACCCTCTCCTGCTTCCTGCTATCCTTCGCCACGTGCCGCGTGGTATCACTGTTGTGCCGCAAGGCGACTATGTGGCGCATTCACTGTGCGACTATTTGCAGCGTCATCCCGAAATGGAAACGCGTTTGGCGAAAAACGGTAAGGTGGAATTTCTCACCACAGAAGAGCCCAAAAAGTTTCGCGAGAGTGCCACTATCTTTATGCCCGATACAGACGTGAAGGTGGAACAAATCACACTGTAAATGTGCCTTTTCCTGATGCATTCAAAGGATATAATCCCCAATCGGGAATTAGACCGTAATGATGTGCTCCAAGGAAAACCGACAAAATCGTAATCTAGCGCGAGGAACAAACCAACGTTTCTCTAGGCACTAGCACAGATCTATAACATTTAACGTCTTACATTATGTCAAAAAAGACGACTAAGCGCCTCACCAAGAAAGAGGTGCGCAACAAACTTCTGGTACTCTTCGAGCATAGCCAAGGGCAACAACTCGAAGTAAAAACCATCTTCGGTATGGTCGGTGCCCTCACCCACCCTGCCAAAATGCTCGTGCTCGATGTGCTCAAAGAACTCGTGTTGGACGATTTTCTCTCCACCGATCAGAAAGGGAATTATCGTCATGCAGAGCGCGCGGCACAACTCATCGAGGGCACGTTCCGCCGCAAACGCAATGGACACAACGTTTTTGTGCCTAGCGATGGCGGTAAGGATATCCTCGTGACGGAACTCAATGCTCACCACGCTCTCGATGGCGACTTGGTGCGCGTGTCGATGGTGGCACGTCGTCGCAGTCACACTCGCGAAGCTGAAGTGGTGGAAATCATTCGTCGCGCTAAAGACACCTTTGTGGGACGTCTTCACGTGGAACACGATCGCTATGGATTCTTGCTCACCGAACGACAAATCGGTGCCGACATCTTCATTCCTGGCGACTTGCTCCATGGAGGAAAGACGGGCGACAAAGCGATTGTGAAAATCGTGGATTGGCCCGAAGACACCAAAAGCCCTCGTGGTGAAGTGGTGGACGTGCTCGGACAAGAGGGCGAAAACGACACGGAGATGCACGCTATTTTGGCGGAATATGGTCTCCCCTACACCTATCCCGAAAATGTGGAACGTGCTGCCGACAAACTCCATCCTGGTATTACTGAGGAGGAAATCGCCAAACGTGAAGATTTTCGCCAAATACCGACCTTCACCATCGACCCCCGCGATGCGAAAGACTTTGACGATGCGCTGTCTATCCGCCGTCTCACAGACGACACGTGGGAAGTGGGTGTGCACATTGCCGATGTGAGTCACTATGTGCTCGAAGATGGCGTAATCGATCAGGAAGCCTTGAGCCGTGCCACGAGTGTTTACTTGGTGGATCGCACCATACCGATGCTCCCCGAACGCTTGTGCAACTACATCTGTTCACTCCGCCCCAATGAGGAAAAGTTGGCTTATTCGGTGATTTTCGAGATGAACAATAATGCCGATGTGCTGCATGCTCAAGTGGCGAAAACTGTGATTTGCAGCGACCGCCGTTTCACCTACGAAGAAGCACAAACTATCATTGAGCGCAACGGACAAGCCTCTCCCGATGATTTGGCACTTCCTGGCGAACACCCCGAAGTGGATGGTTCTAAAGAGAATCCACAAGGAGAATGGGCGGCAGAGATATTGCAACTCGACTATTTTGCAAAACAACTGCGCGCTAAGCGTTTCAAGGGAGGTTCCATTGGTTTTGACCGTCCTGAAGTGCGCTTTGAAATTGATGAAAAAGGACATCCCACAGCCACTTATGTCAAGATTGCGAAGGACGCCAACAAACTTGTGGAGGAATTTATGCTCTTGGCAAACCGCACTGTGGCTGAAAAGGTGGCGATTGTGCCGAAGGGAAAGCAACCCAAGGTGTTGCCTTATCGTATCCACGATGTGCCAGATGCCGAGAAGATGGAAAAACTTCGCGGATTTGTGGCAAAATTCGGGTACAAGGTGCGCACCGAAGGTTCAAAAACAGACGTTTCTAAGAGCCTCAACAACTTGCTTGCTGACGTGAAAGGTAAGAAAGAGGAACACGTGGTGGAGATGGTGGCGCTTCGTGCGATGATGAAAGCGCGCTATTCGGTGCACAACATAGGTCACTATGGACTGATGTTCCGCTATTACACGCATTTCACCTCTCCCATTCGCCGTTATCCCGACTTGATGGTGCATCGTCTGCTGGCAAAATATGCAGAAGGTGCTCGCTCTGTGAGTGCAAAGAAATATGAGGAACTCTGTGAGCATTGTTCTGAGCGCGAACTGATAGCTTCAACCGCGGAGCGCGCGAGCATCAAATACAAGCAAACAGAGTTTATGGCTGATCGCATCGGTCAGGAGTTTGATGGCGTCATCTCTGGTGTCACGGAGTTTGGTATCTACGTGGAAGACGTACTTTCGAAGTGCGAAGGTATGGTGCCGATGCGTGATCTTTCGAGCGATTACTACGAATTTGACGAAGATAACTATCGCCTCGTGGGTCGTCGCACACGAAGAGTCTACAATCTCGGTGACAAAGTGCGTTTCCGTGTGGAACGCGCCAATATGGAACGCCGACAACTGGACTTCTCTATCATTGAGGAAGACAGTTTGATGACTTTCGATAGTCAGTCGAGTGCTGCGCGCAGTGTGTTGCAGTCGCAACGTGGACTCACTCCCGAACGCTTTGGTAAGAAGAAGGCGAACAAGCGCGCGAAGTCTTCTGGCAAGTCGGCTTCGGCATCTAGCAAAGGCAAGAAGGCTGCGAAGAAGGCAAAGAAGTCTAAGAAGCGCAAATAAGCACCTCGCTTGTCTGGTCTAACAAAAGAAACAATCCCCCACAAACCAACAAGGATTTGTGGGGGATTGTTATATGGAATAGCAGTGGATTATCCCAAAGACTCAGGAGAAGAGAGCGGAACAAGTTGCCAACCTTCGAGAGAAATTTGCAGAAGTTGGAGAGGAGCGTCAGGAGTTTGTTGTTTTCCAAGAGTCACAGCCACGTGTCCCATGGTGCGTCGCAGATTGATTTCCACTCAAGGATGAATTCCGGTTGGGGTGATGAGCAAGTCCACACCAAGCGGACCCACATAGCGCGCTTGCAACCATTTTGCGAGTAATTCTGCGAGGATTGAGCGAAGTTGATGCAAGAGTTGCGGAAGATTTTCCTCAGAAATCCCCCACTTCATTGCGTGAGGAGCCATCCAACGACAGAGTTCGCGCTCCATCTTC
>JABZGM010000300.1 GCA_015259235.1 Alloprevotella sp.
AGTAGGTCGCCGCCATTTTACGAAAGCCCTGAGTTCATAATGAACTCGGGGCTTTTTTGTGTTTCAACACTTGCTGATCTTTATTCCTTAGCCACTATCCTTTTGTGCTATCATACGCTATTTTTTCGCCTATTTTCTTTGTTTTATTCCTACAAATTCCTTACTTTTGCTATGTTAATTTAGCAACTCTTTTACCTCTCCTATGGACTGGATTATTAAACTTCTTACTGACCCAACGAGTGCTGCGCATTTGCTCATCCTCTATGCCCTCGTTATTAGTCTGGGTGTACGTTTTGGGCAATGGAAAATCGGAGGCAAGAAAAACGGAATTGCCTTCGGTGTAACATGGGTATTGTTTATCGGCATTTTGGTAGGACACATTTGTACTAATTATCTCTACGCTAATCCTGCTGAAGCTGTAGCCTATCAACGCCACATCATTGACATTGTCAAAGAACTCGGACTCATCCTCTTCGTGTACTGCATCGGTTTACAAGTAGGTCCAAGTTTCTTCCAAACTTTCAAAAAGGGTGGTCTAGGCATGAGCCTATTGGCAACTCTCCTTGTGCTTCTCAACGTAGCCATGACGTTAGGCTTATTTTATCTAGCTGACAATACTGGTATTTTCGCTCAACCCCATCAAAAGGACAACTTGGCAATGATGGTCGGAGTGATGTGTGGAGCTGTCACTAATACCCCCTCACTTGGTGCTGCAAATAGTATCCTCCCTGAACTCTTTAAAGATGGTAGTACGATTCCAGCCATTGCTAATGGCTACGCTTGTGCTTATCCTCTCGGAGTTGTTGGTATCATTCTATCTACTTTGGCCGTGCGCTTCATTGCTCGTGTCTCTCTTGACAAAGAACAAGAAGACCTGCACTTGACCAACGAATCTCATCCTGAAACCACTCCTAAGCATCTCGTCATTAAGGTCAACAATTTAGCTGTAGAAGGCAAGACTTTAGAGGAACTTCGCAACTTTTTCAAACGTCAGTTTGTGGTCACCCGCTGCATTTATCCTGATGGTGAATTGCAGGTTGCCCATGCTTCGACTCAAGTTCAGATGGGAATGAAGCTCCATCTCGTCTGTTCCGAACACGATTCGGAAGCCTTAGTGCAACTTTTGGGAACCGTCGAAAGCGAAGGCAATGTACAAGAAATTGAAAGCGAACAGTATGTGAGTCGTCGTATGGTTGTGACTCGTGAAGAAGTGACTGGTCGCACTCTCGCACAGCTCCATCTATCCTCGTTGTATGGCGTCAATGTCACGCGCATCACACGCAGCGGCATCGAATTCTTTGCAGATCGTGACTTGCCGCTCCTTGTTGGAGATAGAGTGCTTGTCACAGGTACTGAAGCCAACGTAGAGCGCGTGAAATCTGTGCTTGGTTCACAAGTAGAACGCCTTGATCATCCCAACGTTGGAGTCCTGTTTATGGGCATTCTTGTAGGTCTTCTCTTTGGACAAATCCCCATTCCTTTCCCAGGTGTAGACGTTCCTGTGAAATTAGGATTGGCAGGAGGACCCCTCTTCGTTGCTATTTTGGTCGGAGCCTTCGGACATCGCTATCGCATCAATACCTACGTTTCCACTTCCGCTAATCTCATGTTGCGCGAAGTTGGTCTCATCCTCTTCTTAAGTAGTGTCGGCATCCAATCCGGAGCATCCTTCTGGAGCACCCTCAAGGTGGGAGATGGCATCCATTATGTCTGGATGGGCTTCCTAATCACCGTCGTTCCTATTTTGATTTGTGGATTGATAGGTCGTTGGAAACTCAAGCTCAACTACTTCACCCTCATGGGACTCATAGCCGGAGCCAACACAGACCCACCAGCACTTGCTTTTGCCAATACCACCGCAGGCAACAACGCTCCTGCAGTCGGATATAGCACTGTATATCTCCCAGCGATGTTCTTGCGCATCCTCGTTGCACAGCTCATTTTGTTGTTCTTCCTGAGTTAAGCACCATATACACAAAAAATCCCCACTCTCGAATGTTACGAGAGTGGGGATTTTTTTGGGGAAATAACAGCTTTATCAGTATCTTAGTCGTAGAAAGCAGTTTCCACCGCTCCACTTGGACTGGAGTATAGCTGCGTTTCCTAATAGATTACGCCTCAGGAGCAATCACACCTGTGGGGCAAACGTCAGAGCATGCGCCACAGTCGATGCAAGTTTCAGGATTGATGACGTAGATTTCGCCTTCAGAGATAGATGCAGTGGGGCATTCGTCGATGCAAGTGCCGCAAGCAACGCAATCGTCGTTGATAATGTAAGCCATTGTGTAAGAATTTAATGAATGAATAATTGTTATGATGTTATGTATGTCTGTCGTAGACCCACGCCCAGTGCTACTGGACCTCTCTATCCACCATCTTCACGACGGGGCATATTGAGATGAGTACATGAATCTACGGCAAAGGT
>JABZGM010000301.1 GCA_015259235.1 Alloprevotella sp.
TCATTGGGCACTAGCCAGAGCGACCACGAAGCCCATGCCCTCGCTGGGCTAGAACACGATTTGCTCTCCACGGAAGTGGGGATGACAAAAGAAGAACGAGGGGGATTATACAATATATCATCTGAAAGACTAAGCCCATCAGAAAACCTTGGTATCAGAGCTTGTTCGTATGAACCTTCAGACGAATATGATGGTTCTGGTGCTGACTGGCCACCTATAGGTTCAGGACCAAGGCACCAATCTGGCTACTTTGGTGAAGAAGAAGACACTTCTGGCGATGAAGAGTATGCTAATGTCGGAAGTGGATATCACTATGGCGGAGATAGCCACAAAAAGAAATTTGAGTTCGAAATAAGTTATAATAAGAAGAGTGATTCCAAAGTTCTTTCTGGTAAAACAAGTAGTCTGCTAGCCCAAGTGTGTGAAAAAATAGGTGAGCATAACATCACGATTTCTAGAACAGCTGCTTCGGTGCATGAACAAGCTGCGGTCATGTACAATAATATCAAGAGGTATGGCGTAGAGCATGAAAAAAAAATTTATGACCAAGAAGGTGACGCTGTAATTAAACGCTATAATCCTCATCTAGATGCAGAAAAGAACATCAAGATGATGGAAGAAGAAATTCTAAGACAAGGACCTTCTAAGGTCTCTAAGCATTGTGCTGACCAAAGTAAATGCAATGTCTTTGACATTGCACAAAGTAGCGTTACTGACCCCAATAAGCTCAAGGAAGAACTTGAAGCAAAAGGATGTCGTGTTCTCATCGAGAATCATTCAATTCATGTAGAATACCCTCAATAAGACGTTTATGAAAAAGTTTCTTATTCTCCTTTTTCTCTCTTGGACGTTGCACGCTGTATATGCTCAAACAGAAAAACTCGTTCCTATTGAACACGTATCCTCCATCTATGAAGAGCAGATCTCACATCCAGCGGGAGGAGAGGATCGTTGCTATCTTATCTTTTGGAAAGATTCGCTAGGCGTGCATGGATGCTTAAATGCTACAACGGATGAGTTTTATCTAGCTAGAGAGGGATACCTTCCTGGTTATGAGATTCGTCCTCTGCAAAACATCGTGGTGAAACAAGATTCTTTGTCTTTTACAGTCGAAGCAGGGATAGAATTTTACAACCCAGTTCCATTATATTGCAAGGAGGAGGCTACAGCGCAGCGCATGGGTATCCCCCGTTGGATACAAGTAGGTGCTAAACCTGATGTGACCACCCATATATACAAAGGGAAAATCGAAGCCAACCGTTTGGTAATAGATGAGGGGGAACCTTTTAGCATTCCTAGGAAACGTGTTTTCATTCGCTGTAACTAATCTCATGTACCCCATCATTTCCGTGTTGAGGTGATGGGGTACTTTTAAGGTGTATATTATATACATCTTTGCTCCATCTATAAGCAGCAATAAAAGTATAAATAACGCTCTAAAATACGTACACAATGCAAGACCGCAGCGAAGAAGTACAAGACATCATTGATCGTATGCCCACAGGATGGTGCTGGTGGGTGTTTGGGATTGTCACAATCCTTATCATAACTATGTTCACCTTAAGTATTGTCATTCATTATCCAGAAACAGTGGATGGCGAAGTCTCCATCACAGCTACAACGGCGCCAGTGCGTTTGGTTGCTTCAGCAACGGGGCGACTTCATCCTTTGCTCCAGCCTGGAGCTAACGTTAGACAAGGGGAAGTGCTAGCCTATGTGGAAGGTGGGGTGAATTATCAAGATTACCTCGTGCTTAAACAGTATTTGCAAAATGAAGACTCTATCAATGCTGTACTCCCTTCGTCCTTAGCTTTGGGCGAACTGTCTAATGCTTACAACGCCTATGTCGTCTCTCTCGAACATTGGTTGCGGCTTAGTCATAGCCAACGTTATGCCACCGTGCGCAAGAGCTTGAAAGCACAGATAGAAGCAGACCAACGTGTGGCTAGACAATTGGCACTAAGTAAGAGATATCGTGAAAAGGTCTGTGAGAATTTGTCGCATGAGATGTCGCGCGATACGATGCTCAGTCGTGACAAACTCGTTTCTCTAAGTGAGATGGAAGTCAATGCCAACAATTACTATGCACAAGTGGATGCTGCCATCAATGTGCAAGCTAATCAATTCACCAAACAAGCGGAGATTAGACGCACGCAGACTGAGATAGCGCGTAATTTGCAAGAGGAAGAAGAAATCATAGAAGAGTCCTACTCCGACATGCAAGCCAAGCGTAGTGTGCTTATGGGAGAACTTCGCTTGTGGGAAGAAAAGTATTTGCTTATAGCTCCCATGCCTGGAAAATTGGATTATTTGGGATTCTGGCACAACAATTCTATGGTTGCAGCTGGTACAGAAATACTATCTATCCTTCCTCCACAAAACCAAGTTGTAGGCGAGGCTCACATTTCCTCATCAGGTGCAGGC
>JABZGM010000302.1 GCA_015259235.1 Alloprevotella sp.
TGTTGGTTCTTCGCCATGGGTGCTCATGAACTTCAAACCGCCTCTGACTACGACCTGCGTTATCGCTATCTGCGTATGCAAGGAAAAGCTACTGCCTCAGACTTTGCTCATCTTGACAGTATGTTTGTCTCTCATCGCAATCCCAAAGCGATTCAGCAGTTAGAGCTGAAAGTCGTAGATTATGAGCAAGCCCTGCAACGACAAGCAGAGTTACTGATGGAACATAAACGTATCCAACAAGAGCAAGGCGAGTTGAAGAAGTGTTTGAAAGAATAGCAAATATGCTAAGGATTTATTTGTAGTGTTTCTTGGGACGTCTTTGTCTGATTGTTGTTGGTAATTGTAGATGAAAAATGAACTAGTGAAAAGAGTATGATGCTATTTGCTCATTTGTGATTCGGGTCTTTCAGTTGCTATTAGTAAATATGTTCCTCGAAAGTATAATCTTCTGTCACAAGTATAGGAAAATTTCTCTTTAAGAATAACTCACTAATAACGATTGGAGAGGGATGTCCGTAAGAATTTTTATTTCCTACAGACATAGGACATAAGAAACCACCCTCGTCAAAGGGGGTTGCTTTAAAAGATTTACCACTTCCATGGTGAGGTATTTGTATAGTTCCTATTAAGTCCCAATACCTTCTATATATCTTTCTAATATCCACTTTATTCAAATCACCATCCCCTGTATATAGGCAAGCAGCTCTATGCGAATGACTATCAATATTTACATAACATCTGAATAGGTCACAACGATAATCTCCCCTTATCCAAGAATGTTTATGTAAATCCTTTTCACATGATGGTCCTGAGTATAAGAACATCGAGTTTTCGTTAATGTTTCCGCTAACCCCCTTGCCCTTATAGATACCCCTGCCATTATAGACCCCAATTATCTTTTTCTTTTCAACGTCCGTAATACCATACAAAAGGTAATCGGAATTAGTTTTCAATTTGCCAACATCAACCCCTTCATTGTGCAATTTGTTTTGAAACTCATTGCTTCTAGTCTTATATTGATAATTAAAGGGTATGTAGACCCAATCGTTGAAACCATTTATGGTCAGTGGAGTTCCGCTTTGTATTTCTGTTCTAGTCTCATTTATTTCTAACACATTCAAGGAAGGGATTTCTCCAACCTCCGTATCAGAATTTGGACGTACTCCAATAATCTGAGTTTCTCTCCCAAAGAATATATTTGGATCGCTGACCAACTTTGCCAAACGTGGTTGCCCTAAGGTTTTGTATATGTTTGAAAGAAATATCTTTTGTTCATCATGAAGAAGGGGAAGTACAACCCTCTCAATCCTCTTGACTGCTTTCTTCAATGTATCTATCAATGAGATATGGTCTTTGTCAAAATGAGAGATAAAGAGAATGTGAATTACATCATCTTTACTAAAACTTTGACTTACCACTCTTTGTTTGGCAGGTAAACTTGGGTTGGTCGTACCACAGTCATACACTATATTGATATTGCATGACGTATGTCTTTCGGAATAAAAGGCTCCTTGACCGATAGGATGAAAAATTCTTTCAATCATGGCTTGTGTAAATTAGTTATAACTATGCCTGTCACTCATTCAAGATAAAGGCTTAATCATTTATTTTGTAACAATCTATTTTATAGCTATCTTAGACAATTCCTCTTCAACCTCTTCTATGCTAGGCAGAGCTGATTTCAAATTCTCGGGGATAGCCTTTGTTAGTTGATAATCGCTCACACCGATGGGCTGGTCGTAGCCAGAGAGGGCATATTGCGCCACCACCTTATCACCACCATTGCAGAGGAGCAAGCCAATCGTCTTGTTGTCGTGTTCGCCACGTAGCGTATCATCTACTACATTGATGTAGAAGTTGAGTTGTCCCATATATTCGGGCTTGAAAGGGCTGGCTTTGAGTTCCACCACTACATAGGCGTGCAGTTGGATATTGTAGAGAATGAGGTCGGCATAGAAATCAGTATCGCCTACTTCAAAATGCTTCTGTTGCGCCACAAAAGCAAAGCCACTGCCCATTTCAAGCAAATACTTTGTGATGTGCTGCACGAGTTGTCGTTCAATGTCTCGCTCATTCATAGTTTCTGTCTGCCCCATCAAATCGAAGATGTAAGGGTCTTTCATCAGATAGTTGGCAAGGTCGCTCTGTGGCTGTGGCAAGAGAGCGGAGAAGTTGTTGACTTTCTTTGCCGAGATTTGCCGTGCAAAGAGGTTGGTGTCCACCTGCACCTTTAGGACGTTGCGACTCCATCCGTTGAGAACGGCTTGCGTGATGTACCAATATCGCTCACCAAGGGGCAAACGGCTGTTGAGCAAGATGACATGGCTCGCCCAATTCGTTCGTGTCACCGCAGATTGCTTGAACAAAGCTTCGACTTCCGAGAGATCAATATGGATGCCATTGTGGAGCGTTTCTGAGATACT
>JABZGM010000303.1 GCA_015259235.1 Alloprevotella sp.
TGATTTTCATTTCGCTCGTTTGGGGGGAGTTCTGACTCAAACAAACATGCAAATACTCGTTTGTTATCTGAAACTTGTGAAGTATTCAGTAGGCAATGATCAAACAGAAAATTCATTTCTTCTTCCATATACCTACTAGAACTTTCTATGTTGATATCATTTTCGTTATAACCAGTAATTAGACAATTCTTAAAGAAAGCTTTAGAAATGGGTGAGTGAATCTGCCCGTGGACATTGGATATTCTTAGTGCAGCTCCACGTCCTCCAACAAATGAATAAAACTGTCCAATTGTACAATGTATAAAAGTATTGTCTCCACCTACTATATTGACACAATTTCCTCCTGCATTTGTGATTTGAGAATTTCCGATTTCTGTTTTGCATTGGTTTAGCATCAAAGCATCGCCACTTACATTGTGAATGATAGAGTTTGATAGGGTCAGTTTTGTAGCGGATATGTTAGAAGAATCACATTGAATGCCCAGATCTGAACTGTGTATATCGCAGAAATCTAAAATATTACCATAGCTTTTCTCCTTGAATACTAAACCTCCCCATTGCCCTGGAATACGGTCGTATGGTTGTTGAGAAAACATGTATCCCATTCTATCTCCTCTAAGAATGATATTCTTTTCTATGGTACCTTGAGCTATCAATCGACCGTGTATAATGAGCTTGGAGGCTGGATGAAAAAAGAGTCGTGTGCCAGCAGCGAGCCTTAAGGTTTTTCCTTCGGGAACTACCAAACTATCTCTTATGAGGTATGGCACATCGTTTTGAAAAACTGAGTCCTTTTCTAGAATGGAGGTTGAAAGCCGAATTACTCGCTGTCCGAATGCTTTTAGTATGACGGTGTGAGTATTTCCGTTCTCTAGGCAAAAAGATAGTTTGTCTTCAATCTCTTGAGGAGTGTCTAATTGGGTTTCTGGGGCTGTAAGTTCAACAAAAACACGCAGACTGTCTTTGCCATATAATTCCCAACTACTTACATTGTCTTCTCGTAGGTATGTTCCGTCAATATTAACTCTAAAAGGTGAATCCTGACCTTTTTGTAGTGCGATACGAGTAATCCGTAAGTTTTCTACCGTAGGATTATATATTTGAAAAGTATACGTATTGGTAGGAACTCCAGCTATAACAGTATCCAGAGAAAGCGTATCAATACTAGAAGTTAGTTTTGCTCTGGGAGTAGTGGCAAATCCCTCCTCGCTAAGACAAGAAGCGAGAAGGGATGTTGCACTGATGAGTGATATTATATAAGCTAATGCTTTCACTAATTACTGGTTAGGTATGTTCTTTAGAATGTCGAGAAGATGGTCCCAAACCATTTGCACTGTGGGAATCAAAAGGCGCTCGTCAGGAGAGTGCACACCGCGAAGTGTAGGACCGAAACTTACCATATCGAGATTAGGGTATTTTTCTGAAAAGAGTCCGCACTCTAGTCCTGCATGAATAGCGCGCACTTTAGGTTCCTTTTTGAAAAGACGTTTGTAGCTTTCAACTGCAACCTTTACGATTTCACTCTTGGGATTAACCTTCCATCCTGGATATCCTTCGTTTGTGACACATTGGGCACCACCGAGTTCGAAAGCAGCACGTATGACTTCTGCCATATAAGTCAAATTGCTTGCTACACTTGAGCGCTGAGAGGTGTTTACTATGATTTGGCTACCTTCGCGCTTGATATTAGCCAAGTTGCTAGAAGTTTCGACCAAATCATCGATGTCCTGACTCATAGCAAAGATGCCATTGTGAACAACAATCAAGCTTTTCAGGATACGTTCTGTTTGAGATTTTGTCAAACAATCTGCAGGCACAGTAACCTCGGTGGCAATGAATGTTGCATCGGGTTCTGTTGAAGAGAATTCTTCTTTAACGCGCATTCCATACTCTTGAAGTTCGTTGCTTAAGGGTGTAATGCGGTCTGTAGGAACAACCACAATGGCATGAGCTTCACGAGGAATTGCATTGTGAAGACCACCAGCTTGGATATCGCAAAGGCGTAAGTCCGCTTTTACCAGTTGCTCAAGCAAGAAACGCACCAAAAGCTTGTTCGCATTTCCACGCTTTTTATTGATATCATCGCCTGAGTGGCCTCCGGTGAGTCCCTTTACAGTAACTTCTATAGCTTTGTATCCAGCAGGGACTGACTCAAGTTCGAGATTGTATTTAGCTTCTGTTCGGACGCCACCAGCACAACTTACAAAAATTTCTCCTTCGTCTTCAGAGTCAAGATTTATAAGTATGTCTCCAGACATAAAGTCAGATTTCATCTCGAAAGCACCAGTCAGTCCAGTTTCTTCATCGCGGGTAAATACGCATTCAATAGGACCATGTTCGATATCTGTTGCTATGAGAATTGCCATTTCCATAGCAATGCCA
>JABZGM010000304.1:0-2104 GCA_015259235.1 Alloprevotella sp.
GGTAGACAAGGGTTGTAGGAAAAAACGCCAACAGCGCAGGCAGTGCGAGAGCTTTGTGTGTGACTGTGGTGTATTCTCACCCCAAAGGTAAGTAAAATCCTAGGGTTTGAGAAATTATTCTATTGTTTTTTTTCGATGTTGGTGCGAAAAATCAAAGAAAAAGGAAAAAAAGCCCCTTTTTAGCTCCATTTTGGGGGTGAAATACACAGTTTTTTGTGGTTTACGCCCGAACTTTGAAAGGTGTGTTTTGCAAAAAGGATAGAAAAGAACGGTGTTTTTGCGTTCTGTTGCGACATTTGTTCGTGTCTTTTCCCAGCGGTGTGAGAGAGGAAGAAATAGTCGAAAAAAAACATCCCGTCGATGGAATAAAAACGACCCGTCGTTTTGTGCAAAACAACCCGTCGTTTTTGGTAAAACGACCTGTCGTTTTTTTTGAACTCCATATTGTCCTCATTTTCAGTAGATAAGGTTTGTGCTCGAAAAGAGGAAAAATACTTTGTTGTTTCGGGCATTCTGAGAGTTTTGATGACTTCTTAATCAGAATAGAGCCGTGTTTAAAGTAGAGTTGTCTTGCTCATGTTACTAATGTTTTTTGCAATTTGCAAAGTGACAAAATAGGCTGAAACCCTGCAAGAGGGATTCAGCCTTATTTTTATCACCAGAAGAACTTCTACCGAACAGCAATAGTAAGAAAAGGTTGGTGTTATTCTTCCACGGAAGTCCACCACGGTTCAAAGGTTTGTGGAGTGTTGTTGAGATGCACCACTTCACCTATGCGTGGGGTGAGTAAAGGTAAATCTCTGTGCTGAGCTGCGGAAGAGAGTAGGCGTAGCGGTTCATCCCAATCGTGGCGAGCTAGTGCAAACTTGCTGTTGTGCACAGCAAGCACATGCCGTGGCTTCAAGTCGTCAATGGCTTGCACCACTTGTTCGGGCATCATATGGATAAAAGCCCAATCTTCATTGTATTGTCCATTTTCGATGAGTGCCCAATCAATATTGCCAAAACGTTGGCGCACCTTTTTGAAACGGTCGTCGTAACCGCCATCTCCCGAAAGATAGATTTTGTGAGAAGGGCTTTCGAGGAGGAATGATGCCCAAAGCGTGTTGCCAGGATGAAGGAAACGTCCTGAGAAATGTTGGGTGGAAAGGCAGTGGAGCTGAATTTGGTGGTCGAGAAGGACAGATTCGTCCCAATCCAATTCCGTGATGGCGTCTGACGAATATCCCCATCGCTCGAGGTGTTCTCCTACACCAAGGGGACACACCACGCGAGTGACACGTTGGCGAAGACGTTTGATGGTGCGATAGTCTAAGTGGTCGTAGTGGTCGTGAGTGATGATGAGTACATCGATGGGCGGCACTTCCTCAATGGTGAAGCCGTTGCTCCCTTTGAAGGGAGAGAACATCCACGGAAAAGGCGATGCTGTGGTGAAGACAGGGTCGACGAGGAAGGTAAGGCCGTCTGTTTTGAGAAAGACAGAGGAATGTCCTAGCCAAACTAGCACGTCGTCATTGGCTTGTGCTAAAGTGGAGAGTGAGGTGTGGACAAAAGGCAGTGGTGCACTCGGTTTCAGTCGACGAGGACGGTCGAAAATAAACTCTTTCATCCGTTGCACCAAGGATTTAGAACTGGTGAGCGTGGGTGCATTGCGAATGTTGTGGAATCGTCCGTTGCGATAATGAGGAGATTGTTTGATTCGCTCTAAGCGTTTACCGCGAGGTGCTCGACCGAAGGCAGGGAATTGTAGGACGATGAGGAGGGCGATGCCCACTGCGAGAAGGAGTGCAAAGAAGATAGTTATAAAAATGTTCATTCTAGTAGTCGTTCGTGTGATAAACCCCAATTGGTCATTAGATCATTATGCTACTCGTTATTGAAACCGATTTGGGATAATAGATGAATCTATTTTCTCTGCAATTATTATGCCACGATTTGGCTTTAAAAACGAATCAGTCATTAAGCTATTCGTTTTCCTTGATGAAACCCCAAACACAAAAGGAGGTGTTGCAAAAATGAGTATTGCAACACCTCCTTATTTATCCCCAATCGGTCGTTAGACCGTTATGGTGCAATTCGTTATAAAAAAGATAACTTCCTGCCA
>JABZGM010000304.1:2114-2359 GCA_015259235.1 Alloprevotella sp.
ATTTTCTTGTTGGCATCTTGTTTCTCGTTCGTTCTCGACGTAGCCCGCTACGCCTTTGAACTCACAACAAACCATCTGCTCAACAATCTAATGAAATCTGTTCAGAATCTAATGACCGATTGGGGATTATTGGGTAAAAGCACCACCGATTATAGTTCGATGGTAAAGCCCCCACGCCAAGTGCTGTTGGGAGCAGCGTGCTGCACGTGCGGACGGTCTTGCCAGTTGCCTTGGAAACCTTGTTT
>JABZGM010000305.1 GCA_015259235.1 Alloprevotella sp.
CAGATGCTTCCACCTGGTTGATTCTCATTGCATTCATTTGACCAGCAACAATGCTTGCCGTCTCTTCGGTGACACCCTTAACTGCACCGGTCAGTGATGTATCAGTCTCCGCCGCCGTGATGTTGAGCTTGCTTTTGAGCGCGCCAATAGCCTGCTCCAACTGCGGATAAAGCCCCGTCAGCTCGCTTGATAAGCTGCTCACATCGCTCACAACGGCATCAAATCCCACAAAAGCACCATCCTTGCCCACCCACTTAGAGGTGTACTTGCTTATAATCTTGTCAATTGGCTCTTGCAGCACCTTTTGGATTAGCAAGCTCTTGACAACGTTGTTCACAATGCCCTTGACGGTGTCCCCCCAAGCGGCGGCGGCATCCTTGCCACTCTCAAAAGCACCAACAATAGCATCACCAAGCTGCGATGCAACGCTCTTGACATCGGTGTCAAGCAAGCTCTTGTTCATGCTCTCAATGGTGTCAGCTATCGTTCTGTCAATCTCCTTTATCTGCTCCTTCCACTCATTGATTTTGCCATTGTCTTTCTTCTTCTTGCTCCCCTCAGCGGCAATCATCCCCTGAAGCTCCTTTTGCTGTTGCTTCATGTTGTCAATCGCCGCCTGCTGGTGCTTGTACTTGCTACCTGATAGTGCCTTAGAGATTTGCCACTCCAGCTCCTTGTATGCTGATGTGAGACCCGCTACATTCTCCTGATGTCGCTTGACGGAGCGCTCTGCGCGGCGGTCATTCGCACCCGTGAAATACTTGACAACGGAGCTGACCGCCTTGATAGCGCCGCCCACGACCTGCACGGGATTTCCTGAAACAATGCCCATAACGGCGTTTTGCGCTCCCTCTGCAAGCCCCTCAAGCGCTTGGATGACGTGACCAACCTCTTCCGTACCCTTGACACCCAAATCCTCCAGGGTGCTTGTAACATCGGAGATAATGCCCTTTAGCTGCTGACCCGACTTTGCTGCGCTGTCAAACATCGCCGACAACGCCGCCGTGGCTTCGCCGTCTGTGGTTGCCTTTTTGAGGTCGCCAAAGGACTTAGCAAGCGCCTTGAAGGGATTGCGTTCTCTTATCTCATCCTTTAGCTCCTTAACCTTGTCCTGGATAGCCTTGAAGTCAGCTGGGGATAGCTCCACACCGAGGATAGCGGTCTTCCCCTCAATGGACGCAAGCAGGCGTTCCAACTCCTTAGTGCCAACCTCATCAAGGTTTCCAAACACCTTCTCCCAATCGGGGGATAGCTTCATTTCGTCAATCGCGAGCCTTGACAACGCTTCGTTTTGCGCCTTATTGAGGCGCTCGACAAGCTCCGTATTTCCATGCTCCACGGCACGCGCGCGCTTCTCGTTGAACTCCTCAATGATGGCGTCCTTCTTCTCTTCAAAAGTTCGGTAGGTCTGCAACAGCTGGTCAAAGTCGCTATCCCCTGATGTCTTGCTATCCTTGGCGTACTGCTTCGCGCGGTTGGCTATGGCGGCGTCAATCTTCTTGCGCCCCTCATCGGTGGTCGCCTTAGCGCGCGCACGCTCCAAGAGAGCGAGGTCGTTGTTGTACTCCAAATCAAGCTGTATCTTCTTGTCCAGGTAGGAAGCGTAATCTTCAAGCAGTTTCTTCGTCTCCTCCTGCTGCTTCTGCACAGCGTTTACCTCTGCATCATCAAGTGTCTTCTTCTTGTCGCTACCAAGCTCGCTGTCATCATCCGCCAGCTCCTTGCGCTTCTGCGCAATGATGTTGAGCATTTCCAAGGTGGTCTTGGCGTTGCCGAGTTGCTTTGAAAGCTCTTCATTGAAAGCTTCCAGCACCGTCTTCTTAGTCTCCTCTGCAAGGCGGTCATTCAGTGCGCTCAGGTTCTTGTTTTGCTCCTTGGTGCGCTTGTCAGCGTCGATTGAAAGTATCTCATCGCGTTGCTTTTTGAGATAGTCAATGTATGTAGCCCCCTGTGCAAGTAGCCCCTTGAACTCCGATGATGCGGACTTAATAAGCACGTCATCCCCTGAATTGAGCCACTTCTTGTATCGCTCATACTCCTCCTTTCGCTTCTCCAGCTTCTCAACAAAGGGGTCTTTCTCCTTCCTTGAAGAGCCTGCATGCTTTCTCGTGGGCTTCTCTATCTGCTTTTGCAGCGCCTCAATCTCCTTGTTGGCTTTCTTCCACTCCGTGGTGTTTGGCTTCAGGTGCTTCAACGCTTCCTGCTTCTCCGCAATAGCCTTTTCAATAGCCCCAATCGTGCCTTGTGCGTATGTACCAGCGCTCTTGATACCCGCCTTTTTGAGCTTGTTATAC
>JABZGM010000306.1 GCA_015259235.1 Alloprevotella sp.
ATACTAAAGAACAGTTGGAGTTTGAAGTCCAACAATCTTCTGATAAGCACATCTTGCTCTTGGTCTTTAGGCACCCATTCGTGACTTTCTTTGATGAGGTAGTTTTCGTTTTGTCTCACGAGTCTGACCCATTCATCATTTTTTTCAATGCGACAAAGCGTAGAAGGCAACACAGACTTAGTCTTGCGACTTGTTGCGGCATTTGCCTCAAAATCTAAGCATAAGGTTTGCTTGTCATCGCTCAGTTCATAGCAATAGTTACTATAAGCTGGCATAGCATTGTCCGTAAACGTATTGCAGCGCATTTGCTTTCGCCAATCATCAAAGACGGGTTGATGCAACTTGCACATTTTGAAACCGAACTTACTTTCTTGGCGAAGGACTTCAAACTCTAACCAGACATACATCAATGGGATGCGCTCGCCAGACGTCGTTATGGTTGGTTCCAAGATAGCCCACACGTGCGCTTTTTCATCGGAAGGTAGTGTGTTCTCTGCATACCACCAAGACAATTTGCCCAGTCCCATCACTTTTCCCACTTGATTCAAGGAGAGAAATGCAAAAGGATCAATTGCGCTTCGCAACAAGAAGGAGCCAAAAGCCACACTCACCGCAGCAGAGAACGATAATCGCTGAAGCAAAACGTCATACATATCGGCATAGGCTTCAAAATACTCCAATAGTTTGAAGTCGTTTCTTAAATAATTGGCTAAATCTTCATAGGCAGACTTCAAGAGCGCAACATTTGGCTGCGACTTATTGAGCGAATACCAGGTTTCGTCCTCGAGCGTTTCATCGTTTTGCAGCATAAAACTTCTATAAGCTGCTTTGCGATGGCTCTGATGGCGATTTACGCTGAACAGTCTCTTTTGGCGCAAATAGAAAGCTGCAAGAGTTTCAAAGAACGCTTGAGGATTGTTGGCAAACAACTGGTTTAATTCCAGCCACCACTTCGGCGCTTGTTCCTTATCATCAAATGGGGATTGGGATTTTAAGAAACAAGCAATCCATCTTTCGGCTATCTTTTCCTTTTTGACGTTGCGCGCATCGGCATCATCCGACATTTTCAAAGACAAGTCCAACACAACGCGCGCATTGAGCAGCTCTTGTGGTTTAAAGCCATAATAACTTTTGAGACTGTCCCAAATGGAGTTGGTCGATTCTTCGTAGCTCCTCTTTTTCCTATCTACATAACGCTTGAGAATTCCTTTATCTACTCCTAGTCGAACGGCTAGGACTGAATCGGAAGTTGAAAAATACCGCTGGCGAAGCACAGCGAGAATTGTTTCTTGTCTAGCTTCGCAAGGAACGCTGTCTGAGAGTACGTTTATTTCGTTCTCCTTTTGTGATTCTACCTTATTATTTGCCATATTATTGTTGCTTCATTTGACTGCAAAGGTAGGCTCTTTTCTATAAATAAACAAAATTCCTTGTGGCATATCGCTCCCTTTTCACAAAACTAGGTGCATCATCTCTCACTCGCGCACCTAATCATCATTTTCTAAAAACTCCAAGCCCTGCGCAACTGCAAATAACCAAGATAAATAACTACTTTTGCAATGCAAATCGACATATACTTCCAGAAAAGTTGAAATAAAAGGACGCCATGTCGGAAGAAAGATATATCTTTGCAACAGCAACAATGAAGAATTGGCCATTCGCCACCTTACTTGGTTGTTTGCTATATACGCTTTCTGCGTTGTCTTAAGGTACGAAATCGGCAAAATTTCAAGCATCACAAAGACAGCAAACATGGCGTTCCCCTTTTGTCTATGACAAATGCGGTCGATACATTGTGCATTCATAAGGAGTGCACAATGTTAATCGATTTCTTTTTTCATTGAAACGAACAGTTCTGTTCTGTCAGACTGTACTTTCATTGAGTTTGTTTTCTGTTTTTTGCAGACAAGAAAAAGAAATCTATTCTTTCGCATTATTGTTATACTTAGGCGTGAGCAGTTTGTTTCTTCTGTGATGAGGTGTTTGCCGATACCTGTACCTAGAAGTTAAGACTGACTTGCGCCATTTTTGTGTTCAAGCCTTTCCTTTCTTCTACAAGCGAAAACATTCTTATCTTTATATCATGGCACTCTACACCATCACCACCAAAATGAGCAAACACGCTCCCAGCGGTCAATTACTCATTGAGCCTGGAATGTCAGTCACCGTTCCTTGCAATGCAGGAAATCCTGTGTACTTTTAACAACGGCCAACTTATTGTCGATGCTTTTCTTCGTATGTACGGAGTGGATCTTCGCGCAGCAGGCGCACTGAATGCCGGCTTCTTGGA
>JABZGM010000307.1 GCA_015259235.1 Alloprevotella sp.
TCACTAGTCCACGTTGTTTGCCCATAACCAGCTTTGCTTTGACTCTCCGCAACGGGGCTGAGATAAGCATAATCAGGTAGGAAGGGGACTTGATTAAGTTCTTCAGCGCTATGACAACTCACACTAAGGGTCTGCCATGTTTCGAGTTCGGGACTTTTGGAGAGTTGTTGCCAGCTTCTGACAGAAAGGTGCAAGCCCCCAAGGCGATACTGTAGCACGAGTTCGTGGTGTTCCGACAATATGCAACGATATCGCAAAGTCTTGGGGATGGATTGAAGAAGAAGTGCAAGCTCCTCTGCACTAGCTTGAGGTTTGCGAATATGCACCTTTCCTACTCCCAATTGCAACAGTGTACTAATCCATTCGGCTTCTGCCACTATGTTTAGTTCGGGTGAAGTGATGGCAATATGGTATTTGGGGTGCATGGTCCTATGCTTTTACAGAATCATTACTATGGGAACAAGAGCACTGATGTACATTATCATGAATAGCCTGTACCTTAGTTTCTCCTTTTCCCTTTATCGCTACAGGGGAATATGGTGCGGATGCTCCAATCGCTTGAGCTTGCAAGGCTTTGCGGAACTTTCGATTGGCGCGCATAGAACAGAAATGTTCACCGCACATAGAGCAGAAGTGCTTCTCCTTTTGTGATTCTTCGGGGAGAGTTTTGTCGTGAAACTCTTGTGCTCGCTCAGGGTCTAATGAGAGATGAAACTGGTCACGCCAACGGAATTCGTATCTTGCTTTGCTCATAGCATAATCACGTACAAAGGCAGCAGGATGTCCTTTAGCTAAGTCTGCGGCATGGGCTGCTAGTTTGTACGTAACAACGCCTTGTCGTACATCTTCTCTCTCGGGTAAGCCTAGATGTTCCTTCTGCGTGACATAGCAAAGCATAGCTGTACCGAGATGCCCAATAATAGAAGCTCCAATCGCACCAGTAATATGGTCGTAACCAGCACCTATATCCGATACCAATGGACCGAGCGTATAGAAAGGTGCTTCGTCGCAATCTACCAATTCGCGTGTCATATTCTCAGGAATCATGTGCATTGGTATATGTCCGGGTCCTTCAATCATGACCTGAACATGGTAGCGAGCTGCTATGCGATTAAGCTCTCCCAAAGTCTTTAACTCTGCCATCTGAGCCGCATCATTGGCATCGTGGATACAACCCGGACGAAGACCATCACCAAGAGATAGTGATACATCGTAACGGGCGGCAATTTCGCAGATTTCGTCAAAGTGGTTATAAAGGAAGCTCTCTTGATTCTTGGCAGTACACCAACCAGCCATAATTGCGCCACCACGACTGACAATTCCTGTGAGACGACCAAGAGTTAGTGGAATATGCTCCTTGCGGAGACCAGCATGAATGGTGAAATAGTCCACTCCTTGTTCGGCTTGTTCGATAAGTGTATCACGATAAATCTCCCATGTGAGTGCATCTACTTGCCCTTTTACTTTTTCTAGAGCTTGATAGAGAGGTACAGTGCCAATGGGTACAGGGCTATTGCGGATTATCCATTCACGAGTTTCGTGAATATGCTTGCCTGTAGATAAATCCATTACGGTGTCTGCGCCCCAACGCGTAGCCCAAACAGCCTTTTCTACTTCTTCTGCTATACTGCTAGTCGTAGCCGAATTTCCGATGTTTGCATTCACCTTACAAAGGAAGTTTCGACCGATAATCATAGGTTCGGACTCAGGGTGATTGATATTTGCTGGAATAATCGCACGACCTGCAGCTATTTCATCGCGAACAAATTCGGCAGTTACCACCATCGGTAGTACTGATCCTTGCGGGTCTCCTCCTAGGATGTGCCGTTCTTTTACTGACTCTAGCATTTGATTTTCACGCATTGCCACATATTCCATTTCTTCTGTGATGATGCCACGCACGGCATAATAGCGTTGTGTAACGCACTTATCTTTGGCGCGGAGTGGATGTGTTTGGATGTGTGGATAGCGCAAATCTTTTAAGGTGTCATCTGCAAGACGCTCTTGAGCATAACTACTCTCTAAACCTGCTTGTTGCGTGGTGTCTTGTCTATTATTTATCCATTGAGCACGAAGTTTGGGTAATCCTTTTTCGAGATTAACCTCGTAATTGGCATCTGTGTAAGGACCACCGGTATCGTAAACAACAACGGCAGGATTGGGCGTGTGCGTACCATCGTCATTGCGTGTGTCGCTTAGTGGAATACGTCGCATTCCTACACGTACATGAGGAAGACGTGGGCTGGTTACATAGATTTTTTCAGAACCGAGAAGTGAACCGTGAGTG
>JABZGM010000308.1 GCA_015259235.1 Alloprevotella sp.
GTCCGCTGCAGGTTTCTTTTTGTCGGCCATTGCCGTCTGCGATTGGAAAGCACCTACCACAGCCATCGCTGCACCGAGGAAGAGGGGAATGAAGTTTTTCTTCATCGTTTGAATAGGTCTTGTTTAGTGAGTAAGAATTATATCTGTCTTTAACCAAAATCGGGCATTAGACCGTAATGGTAATTCTCGTTGTTGAGAAGACAACCATTAACGCAAAAACTCTCCCTCGCCAAGAAGGTTGCACGGAGCAACTTTCTTGATGAGGCGAGATGGCGAGAATAGTCAGCTTGTACTGAAGGTTTCAACCCTTCGCGGAAAATGGGACTGCATTTATTCCCTCTCTATGCGAAGGGTGGTGAAACACACTAGCTCAGCTTATTTGCGGAACATCAAAGAAATGACTTTTCCAGTGACATTCTTATAGCTCCAACTTAATTTCTTGTCGTGCAAATTGAAGGCATAGACACTTCCTTGTTGAGAAGCCGTGGAGTTAGTGGCGACAATGAGTTCGCTTTCGTCAGCATTCAACACCATAGCCACAATCTCTTCGCCTTCGGGGCAAGTGAAGTCGGGAGTGGTGGGGAAATTACCCTTTGACAAAACGCTATACGCATAGATTTTGTTGTCATTAGAGTAATAAACGAGATTGGTGGCTTGAGCTGCCACAAACTTGCTCTTGACCGTCACACCAGCCGATGCAGGAATTTCAATCTTGGCTTGCTTGAGTTCGGGGTCAGAGTTCTGACGTTTCACAGTGCTGTAACTTCCTGGATAGAGCCACACGTGATAGAACTTGTTGGCAGCATCGTCATGCAAGAAAAACGCCACATCGTGGTTTTTATTGACAGGCACCATGCCTACATATTTGAGCCCCTTGAATTGTTCGTTGAAGATGAGCTTTGTCTTTTGGAGCTTTTCTTTCTCGGAAACTTTGGCATCAGCTGCATAAAGTACAAAGCCATGATCATTATCGTAGAAAACAAGCCCTGTGTAGTTGTCAATACCAGTGTCTGCATACGACAACACAGCTGGAGCAAATTGGAATTTAGGCAGAACTTTGACAACATCGCGAGAGGTGTTGCTGGTGATTACCAGTGAAAGATCGGCTGTTCTGATGTCTGACACATCTCCATCTTCAATCACTGAAAGTTTACCCCCCACTTGCTCGTTGTTCAAGCCACCGATTTTGTTGGCATAAAGCATTGAAACAGTGCCTGCTGCTTCAGTTGCAGCAACAAGTTGCATGGTGTTGCCATCTAAACGATAAATTTGGCTGGGAGAACCAGCAGCAAAGAAGAGGTCATTTTTGCCGTAATAGTCAATGATGGTGGCTGCTGTGGGCTTTCCGTTGAAAGTGGTTTCTGCGTTGTTTTTAGCAAGAAGATCGCGTTCCACGAGTGTCTTTGCGCTATCCGGACGAATGTAGCTCACGATGGTCTTGCCATTGTCTTCAGCTAAAACATAAACGCCAGTGCGGTAGCGATATTGCACATGGAGTTTGAAATTCTTGTAATAACTACCATCCTCATTGCTAATGGTCAATCGGCAAAGGAAAGGACTGTTCTTGTCTTTTGTGTATTCCTTGCATTCATAAGCAAGGTCTTTTTCTGTAGACACCACTTTACCATTGACTTCCCAACGATAGGTGAGAGGTTTGTTTACATGAGTTTGATGCACCTTGGGCGCTGCTATGCGAAGTGTGTCCCAGCGGTCGGCTTTATATTCATCGGCAACAGTTTTTTCTGCTGAGAGATAAGACAACTGATTGACCGCACCCACTGAATCGTCAGAGATACAAGAAACGACCCCCAGCATACTAGTAGCCGCTAGCGAGAAGAGGCATAGTTGATTAAATCTTTTCATAAGTTTTATTTGTAGGGGTTGTAAGGATTAGCAGGAAGGAAGGATTGGTCGTAAGTGGGATCTGCTTTCAAAGCGCGATACACTTTCATAAAGTTCAAGAAGAACTGGTTGCCATCGCGTGACATAGACTCCCAGAACTCAGATTCGTTGGAGTGATAGTTAGCCAACATCATAAGATATTTGCGACGCTCAAACGGACCGAAATATACTTCAAAGTATTGCCAATAAGGCGGAGGTGTCAACACATTGGTCACTTGAATCTCCACTTTGTTGGATTTGGGGTATTTCAATGCCAAATCGGAAGTAGCTTCTAAACGGAGAATTAACTTGAGGGTATCTTTGTCGGGCGACAAAGCATTGCGCAACAAGGTCACGGGCACCACTGCATTCACAGAATCAGCCAATACCTCTTGAGTCAAATTC
>JABZGM010000309.1 GCA_015259235.1 Alloprevotella sp.
ACGGACCACTCTACCATTCGTATCATAAAAGCAGGCGTCGCTAAACTGCCGAAACGTAAATAAACCCCAAATCGGTCATTAGATCGTAATAGTGCTGCTCATTATAGAGAAGATGACTTCTTGGCATCTTGTCCATTACCAGTAACACTTTTACAGTCTAATGACCGATTCGTATTTAATGACCGATTGAGGCTATACCGGTTTGGAGAAGAGTTTCTCGTTGTTGCGCATCATAGGGTCGAAAGCCGCGGCAATGTTGCGCACAAAAGGCATACCCTCAGGGGTGCATCGCACCGAGTGTGCATCAAAGACCAGTAAACCGTCTTCCTGCATCGTAGAGAGTTGTTTTTCGTCATAGACAATCGCTTGCTGGATGTCGGCAACAGAACAGCGAAGCAGTTCGGCCATTTCTTCCCAATGAATGGTGTGATTGCACATCATACACTCAATGACTTCGCGCGCAATGCGTTGCCATGGTGCCAAGGCATAGCCCTTGACGATGGGCAATTTTCCCTCGTCTATGGTGGCGATGTAGGCAGCGATGTCTTTTGTGTTTTGCGCATAAGCCCCATCCAGTTGACTGATGCCCGACACGCCAAAGGCATATACCTGAGCCGTGATGCGGCGCGGACAGTAGCCTTGGAAATTGCGATGCAAGGTGTGGTGTTGCAAGGCGTGAAATAGTTCATCGTCGGGCAGCACAAAATGGTCCATACCAATGGGACAATAGCCTGCACTTTGCAATGTGGCAGAAGCCTGCTCAAACATTTTTAGTTTTTCAGTTTGAGGTGGCAGCCCAGCTTTCTCTAGTATCGTTTGTCGTTTGAAGAGACTCGGCAAGTGCGCATAACTAAAGGTCACCAAACGATCGGGACACAGCTCCACAGCCTGCGCTATGGTAGTGGCAAATTTCTCTGCAGTTTGTCCCGGTAGACCATAGATGAAGTCGAAATTCACCTTTGCGCCCCCTTCACGAAGCACCGCCATGATGTCTGCCACGGGCAAAAGCGAAGGATGTCGATTGACCGCGTGCAGCACTTCATCGTCAAAATCTTGGATACCCAAACTGAAACGATTGAAACGACTGTCGAGAAGGTATTGCCAATCCTCCATTTTGAGATATCCTGGGTGACACTCAATGGCAATTTCCGGTTGGTCGATGGTGTCGAAAGCAGAAAGTAGATGCTCGTTGAGTGCGCGAATGTGCGACAAAGGCATTGACGATGGACTGCCGCCGCCATAGTGTATCTGACTAATTTTGCGATCTTTGCGCAAATGGGGAAGCAACAAGTCAATCTCTTTGTGGAGAGCGTCAAAATAAGCCTCAATGCGTTCCGATTTCGCCATCGCTACAGAGTTGCAGCCACAATAGTGGCACAGGTGTTGGCAAAACGGCACATGGATGTAGAAAGAGATGTTGTCTGCCGGAGCATCGTTGGAGGCTTCGACGGCTTGCAGATATTGCGCTGCATCGAAGTCCATGAAATGATTAGCCGTGGGATAGCTTGTGTAGCGCGGCACAGGTACGTTATATTTTTGGAATATCGCTTTGTTCATAGTTCTTTCTTGGTGGCATTCATATAGAGCGTGTAGCAGAAGGAGGCTAGAGCCATGACGCTTAGTGTGACAAACAAGCCGGTGTAGCCTGCATAGTGGGCAATGATGCCCGAGAGAGCAGCGATGACGATGCCCATGAGATGCGTGATGACGGTTTGGATGGTGAAGTCAGTGCCTTCGCGTCCCACTCGCACATGGTGCATAGCCGAGGTATAGACCACCACAGAGCCCATGCCATAGCTGCCCCACAAAAACATGATGGCGATGGTCAAGAGAAGGGTGGAAGGGTGTTGCATGGACAGAAAAACAAAGCTCAATGTCGCAAGAAACATCAGGAGGGCAAAGGCAGTGCGCATGCGCTCATAGCCATAACGGCGCACCCAGACGCCAGCGGGGTATGCCATGATGAAGGCTGCACCAGTGCCCACGATGCCACACAAAAAACCGATTTCTTTCATTGAATAATGCAAATCGACCATAAAAGGTTTGAGGATAGACATTATGCCAATGATACCCGTGTAGAAGAGCACCAAGAAAATGATTTGTCGAGAGATGCCCTTTTGAGTGAAAAAGCGGCAGAAGTCTGTCCACGTAGCCCGTTGTTGAACAGAAGATGTGGTTTGGAAAGTCAGTTTTTTGTTGAAAAACAGGGGAATCAATGCGATAATCACAAAAAGGCTCAAGCACATGGTCACGGATTTCCATCCATAGCTA
>JABZGM010000030.1 GCA_015259235.1 Alloprevotella sp.
TGGGAAGTTTTTGGGCGCATCTCCGACATTTTCTGCTCATTTCTCCAAGGTGTGGCAACGTGTGTGGCAGCGTTGTGGCTCAAGAAATGGAGCGACGTGATTGGTTGAAGGCTTAATGAAGTCTTACGAAGGCTTAGCAAAGGGCTATAATTTGCGAGCAGGCGGAAAATAGTGGAAAAGATATTTGGCGCGCCACGAGCAAACCACTAATTTCGCTGTGTAAAACAACGGACGGAACGGCAGATTTCTCTTCTGCTAGCAAGATTGAAAAGCCCGCTTCTCCTTGTTCGTTGTACACCCCTTGCAAGTGATTCATTGTTTCACCCAGAGTCCAGCCCCTTCCTTGCTTTTCTAGGCGGCAATGTCGGAGCCAAGCTCTACAACCTCTACTTATCATGAAGAAGATATTCACCCTTCTCGCTTTCTCTTCCTTCCTGTTTACCGCCAGCAGTGTCGCCATGGCTTGCGCTCCTGTGGAAACGGTGAGCATCAGTAGTTCCGAAGAACAGACGAATGTGCAGATCCCAGCTAAATATGGCACTGGCGATGCGGAACTCATGGCGGATGTAGCCAAACTAATCAAATACCCCAAAGATTGTGATGAAAACGAAATTCAAGGGGTTGTGGTTGTTAGGTTTACCATCAGTGCCAAAGGCAAAGCAGGCGGTTTCAGTATCCTCAAATCGCTCCATCCTTCGGCAGATGCAGAAGCCATTCGCGCTGTGAAGGAACTGCCCAACAAGTGGAAGCCTGCGCTCGATAGCAAGGGAAAACCTGTGAGCAGCAACTTCGTCTTGCCCATTGTTTTCCGACTAAACTAAGCCGCGGAGCGTTCGCTCTCGATAACTCCAAGAATCATGACCTCACGTCTCTCGCTTCATCGACTCGTGCAACTCATTTCGCTCAGCATCATTGTGATGCTGAGCCTTTTGGGCGTGTGGCAGGTGCAGCGACTGCGTCATGAAGTGGCACTAGCTAACGAACGAGTGCCGAGTTGCTTGCAGAGTGCCGACGTGGTGGAGATGTTTGTCCGAACCAGTCGTCATCGTATCACGGACAACATGTATTTTTATCTGCCTGCGAGTCTCGAACTCTCCCACCTCATGAAGTTGCCCAACGCTTCGGACGAAGTGGCACTTGAGATGCAGCGCACGCTACACACCTCGATCGATTCGTGGTTGCCGCCCGATGCCGCCTTGCTCGACAGTCTGTTGCATGCCCATCTGATGCGTGAACAGCTCCCCATCAGTTATGAATTACGGAAAGTGGATTTGGTCAATGATAAAGTGACATTTCACGCCCTTCACACCCAGCAGTGGATGCCGTGGAGTAAAGATGAATTTCAACCCACTGCGCAGGACTTGGCAGACACGCTCTTTGTGAGCGATGACTATTCGCAAGCCTATGTGCTGCGCTATGAGTCGTGCTGGAAGGTGGTGCTGCGCAACGAAATTCCGAGTCTTGTGGTCTTCCTGCTTTTCCTCATCATCTCGATTGGGGTGCTGGCATTGTTGCGTTTGCGACAGCAGGAAACGACTGCCACCACGCAGTTTGTGCGCAATCTCTCGCACGAACTCAAGACGCCGATAGCTGTGGCGCAGGCTGCCCACGAAGCCTTGTTGGATTTTGGTGGCGATCAGGATGCGGAGCGAAGACAACAACTGCTGCGCACCTCTCAGCGACAAATCGGGCAACTGCAACAACTGGTCACTTCGCTGCTTGATGCCCTGCGCCCTCAGCCACAATGGCGCAAACCGCAGTATGAAGGCTTGGTGGTGGAAGAACTGCTCTTGCAACTGCAAGACGAACACGAACTTGGACACGACAAACCAGTGAGTATCTTCCTAGATGTTCAACCGAATGATTTGAACTTTTCGACCGATCGGCAGATGCTGCGCGATATGCTCAACAATCTGATAGACAATGCCGTCAAATACTCTAAAGAAGAAGCCGTGGTGGACCTTCGAGTGTGGAAAGATGAGGCTGCGCGCGCGGTCATCATCGAGGTGGCAGATCAGGGGGTGGGCATCGCTGCGCGCGATTTGCGCAAAGTGTTCCGAAGGTTTTATCGGGTGGAGCAGGGCGATTTGCACACAGTGCGTGGTTATGGGCTTGGGCTCTATCATGTGGACTGTCTGGTGCGGCAACTCGGTGGTCGCATCAGTGTGCAGAGTGAGGTAGGGCAGGGCAGTTGCTTCCGTGTCGTGCTTCCTCTCGATGCAGCAGCGCAGACTTCTTGACCGCTACTCACGATGGTGTGGAAAACAGCACCGATTATATGCTTAAACCCCAAAATCAAGAACGAATAGCACTATTGCGGTCTAATGACCGATTTGGGTTAAATCTCTCATGAATGTTATGAAGAAATCTCGTATTCTCATCGCTGAAGACGAACGCGATTTGGCAGGTATCCTCCGTGATACGCTCGTCACCCTCGATTTTGCCGTAACTCTAGCGCACGATGGGGCTTCGGCACTGGAGGCTTATGCGGCAGAACGTCCGGACTTGTTGGTGACAGATGTGATGATGCCAGTGATGGATGGTTTCTCCCTGATCAAACAACTGCGACAGGTGGATGCGTGACTGCCCATCATCGTGCTCACTGCGCGCACCGACACGGACGATGTGGTGCAGGGGCTGCAACTGGGGGCGAATGATTATCTGCGTAAGCCCTTTTCGATGCGCGAACTCGTGGCGCGCATCCAGGCATTGCTGCGACAGTTTCCTCCCCAGTCAGAGAGGGAAAACGGAGCAGTGACTGAGGCTTTGCACCAAGGAGCGATGGTGGAGAAGGGAGATAACATAAATCATGTCGCAACTGTGGAAAACTCTAGAAAAATGTTGTGCTGCGGAGCCACTACGCTCTATCCTTCGCGCGGGTTGTTGCAGGCTGCCGATGGCACAGAGCAACCCTTGACACAGCGCGAAGCAGAGATTTTGCGACGCCTCTTTGCGCATCCTAATGAGATAGTGGAGCGACAAGGCTTGTTGCTCGATTTGTGGGGCAGCGATACGCCTTACAATGCTCGTTCTCTTCACGTTTTTGTGTCGCGATTGCGCACAAAATTGCTTGCTGATGCTCAGCTGTCTCTGCGCAATGTGCATGGGCAGGGATATCGCCTTGTAGTGGAGGAGAATTAAAGAGGGAGTAGAGGGGAAAATATGCTGATTTTTTTGTAACTTTGCGCCACTGTCTTTGGCTGGCTGAGGCTTTGTCGAAGATGAATGACATTGAATCCTCCCTAACCTCCTCATATCCCGCACTATGTCCCAAAGATGGTCCTCCACTTTGCAAATCTTGAAGCCCACGATTACCCCAAACACCTATGCGATGTTTGTGGGACACATGAAGTGTAGCCAAGAAGATGAGCACATGTTGGTGCTGGAGGTACCCACTGCGGCTTTTCGCGATACGATGTTTAAGGCGATGGGGCAGCAGTTGCGCGATGCTGTGTTGCAGGCGTGGGGGGCAATGCCCAGTGTGAAGTGGGTGTTCACCGATATGCAGGCGAATCCTGAACTCTCAGGGCAAGGGGCTGGCGGAGCAAGCGTGGTGCGTGCTTCGGGACCAGTGGCAAAACTGACCCCTGTGGCACAGCCCACGAATTTTGATTCGCATCTCATCGAAGCCTATACGTTTGATAGTTATTGCGAGGGTATCAGCAACCGTGCTGCCGTGAACATGGCGCGCGCTATGGCTGAGAATCCCGATGTGCAGACCTTCAACCCCTTCTTCTTGTATGGACCTTCGGGGGTGGGCAAGACACACTTGGTGAACGCGGTGGGCAATGCTGTGCGTGAGAAATTTCCAGAACGACGTGTGCTCTTCGTCTCGGCTCGTAATTTCCAAGTGCAGTATGCTGATGCAGCAATGGCAGACCGCAACAACAGAAATTCCACGGCTATCAATAGCTTTATCCACTTCTACCAAAGCATTGATATGCTCATCATCGACGATTTTCAAGAAATCAGCGGTGAAAAAACACTCAAAGCCTTTTTCCATATCTTCAACCACTTGCATGCCAATGGTCGCAAGATGCTGTTCACCTGCGACCGTTCGCCAGCAGAGTTGAAAGGATTGGAAGAGCGCATTCTCTCGCGTCTGCGTTGGGGAATTACGCTGCCTTTGGATCAGCCTGACCGCACTTTGCGTCGCGACATCATCTTGTGCAAATTGCGTCGTGATGGGGTGGAAGGATTCCCCATGGATGTGGTGGACTATTTGGCGGATGTGGTGTCGGGAAATGCGCGCGAACTCTATGGCATGGTCAATTCAATCATGGCAGAGTCTATGAAAACGGCAGACTATCGCATCACGGTGGAGATGGCGCAGCGTGTGGTGCCGCGCATTGTGAATCAAGCACGCAAGGAACTCAGCTTCCGCGAAATTTTGGATTTAGTGTGTGAGCATTATGCGGTGAAATCTAAGGAGGTTTGTTCTAAATCGCGCAAAGGAAATATCGCTGCTGTGCGCCACATTGTATGCTATCTCGGACAGAAATTCACGGATGTTTCGCTATCTCAAATCGGACGTGAACTGGGGGGGCGCGACCATTCCACTATCTTGCATAGTTGTAAGAAAATCGAGCGCCAGTTTGCCACGGATGCTACATTCCGTGAGGAGATTGAAAACATCGAACTTACCTTGCGTAAGTAAAAAGCGAACCAGTAGCTGCACTTCTGTGTGCAGGGGCAACCTGCGCTGAGCTTTTGTTGCACTGTACGCTTGTTGTGCTGTACTTGTGTTGCGCTGCACACTTATTGTGCTGTACTTGTGTTGAGCAGCACGCCTTTGTTGCACAGCACTCTTTTGTTCCATACTTTGGTGGCTGTTCTTGCAGAGACGTTTTTCCCTTTGTGAAGCCCCATTTTCAGTGCCCTCTTTGCAGTTGTTCACCTTGTATCCTCCCTTGTCTCTCCCCTAAATAGGGGTGTAGGGTGGTGTGGGTGGAGAAAACACAAACAATGGAGCAGATTTCTCAAAATATCGAGAAATCTGCTCCGTTTTGCATTCTTTATCGTTAGCGATAGGAAGTAATTTGGGGGAAGTTTGTAAATTTACGCCACCAATACAAAACACATGAAACACTCATTTAGGCATCGTTCTCTCCTATTGGCGACCCTGTTCGTCATCACTCTTGCTGCCTCTGCAGGATTTACCAAAAAAATCACGATGAAATGTTACGATCAGCATGGTACATTTCTACTCACCGACTCGATAGTGCAGCCGATAGAAGATTGTTTTTTTCTGATTCCTCCCAAGATACCTTATTATGTTTGCACTACCTACGATCCGAAGGGTACAAATGCGTGTTTGACAGGGGGGGAACTCAATGTGGAATATAAGGCATTGGGAGGTACTGGATTTGATACGCTCACCCAACAACCGATTGAAATACGCGATAACATGAGTTTCGTGATCACCGAATTGCGCGATGAGGTGACTTATGTCTGGTCAGCGAAACCCAACGAACATTCGCTGCTTTCGCTGACCCCGATGAAGGAGGCGACGCACAATCCTACAGAAACGTGGGTGTTTGAGCGCGGCGTAGTAGGCTGGCAAATCCACAATGAGGTGACGGGACTTTATGTTTCGGGTATTACCGCGAAAGGCGAGCTTTCGGTGTCGGAAGATCCTGTGGACTTCTTGTTGCAAACGAGTCTTGTGACTGGAGAACCTTGGCAAATCACGGACCCACAATCGCAGCGCACTTATCGTTTCGTGCCTCGCCACTATGCGGTGCGTCCATTCTTCAATCTGCAGGAGAATTTTGTCGATGATAAAGGTAATGAAATCGCAGCTTCTCGCGAGTCTTATGTGAAGGCGGGTGACACTTTTGCGCTTGCTAAAAAGGATTTTCAAGATTATGCCTACGAGGCATGGAGATTGGATGAGCGTGCCACGGACGAAAGCACGAAATTGCCAAAGATGGAAGCGCAGCATACCATCGATTATGTGTATAAGCACGTGACGGCCATTTCCTCTCTGCGTCAATCGTCTAGAAATCTGCTTCCGGTGGATCTGAGCGGCAGAAAGGTGTCGCCTGATTATCGAGGATGGGTGATTGTCAACGGCCGTGTGAAGTGGCAATAACGATTGATCAAACAACTTGAAAAACGATTAGAAACCAAAAAGACCGTGATGTAGGCGAATACATCACGGTCTTTTTGGTCTGGAAATTGGGGGATGAATCAATAGCTGCAACTCACTACTGCACGCTATTGCGTTTGCGCGTTATTGTGCGCGGAGTATAAGCTGGAGTTGTTGAGCCTTGGTGCGCGCTTTTAGCCAGTCTTGGAGGCGTGTGCGCTCTGCTTCGGAGAAAAGTCCCTTGTGCGTGACAACTGCGAGAACAATGTGCGGTTTTTGACCATCGTTAGGGGCAGAAATCGTTGGAGTATCAGGCGATATCACACTATCTGTTGGCACTTCCACAGCTTGCGACAGACTTATGCTCTGAATATTGGGCCACAAAGTCTTGATTTCACCACTGATGCTGCGACTCATCGTCTCATATTGTGTGTAGGACTGGAGTTGCGCTTCGAGATGTTGGATGCGACCAGACTGTTCTATCAGTTTTTGGTTGTTAACTTCTGCGGTAATACCCAATTTTGAAGCATTGAGAAGTAACAAACTATCGGATTGAGCACCTTGGAAAACTTGGAGTTTATAGTTGCCTAAACTATATTGTTCCAATTTATTCTGTGCTTCCTCAATGTTGCTCGCAGAGATAGGATTACCCACAGCCACGACACTCAATAGTTTTTTCTCGCCGTCCTTCTGGTGAGACACGATTTGCGTACCCGGATAGTGGAGTTCATGTTTTAGGAATCTCGCAATGTTATTGTCGAGCATGCTTTCGCGAATAATGCGCACTGTCATGATTGTAGCTGGAATCATAGTGACAAATACGATGCCAATAATAGTGCGATTCACCACTTTTATACGTTCTTTACTCACGGCTACCTTAGGACGAAAGCGCAGCATGCGCACCCCGATGTAGGTGGAGAGAGCAATGAACACCGTGTTGATGAAATAGAGATAGAATGCGCCGAAGAAAAACGACCATTCTCCCATTGCCAAACCATAACCAGCGGTGCAAAGTGGAGGCATGAGAGCGGTGGCAATGGCTACACCCGGTAGCACATTGCCCTTGCCACGTGTGGAAAGCGCCAGAATCCCCGCTGCACCACCGCATAGCGCAATCAACACATCGTAGAGTGTGGGAGAGGTGCGTGCGAGGAGCTCAGACTGTGCCTCGGTGAGCGGAGAAATCAAAAAGTAAATCATCGCCGTAAGCACACTGATTACCGTGGCTACAAAGTAGTTTTTGATAGAACTTTTGAGCAGTGGCAAATCTCCGATACCAATCGCCAATCCCATGCCAATGATCGGTCCCATGAGTGGAGAAATGAGCATCGCACCGATGATGACAGCGGTGGAATTGACGTTGAGCCCGAGTGAAGCGATGAAGATGGCAAAGACCAGCACCCACAAGTTGGAGCCGTGGAAGGAAACCCCACTGCTGATTTGTTCGATGGTCTCAGCTTCATGTTCTTTGTCGGGCAGCGCATTAAAGTATCGCTTGATGGTTTTCCACAAAGTTTGGGGAGTTTCCGCCATAGTTTTATCTTGGTGTGAGGATGTAGGAAATTGAAAGTTGAAAATCGAAAGTCGAAAGTCGAGAAACTGCTTTTATACTGTCACAAATCGCGATTAGAACGACAGACCAAATGCTATGTGTGGGGCAATAGTGGAATGTTGACTCACAGAGTATTTGAGATCTTTGAAACCGGAAAGGACTGCTAGACCCACTCGGAAGAACAAACCTTTAGGTGCTTGGTAGCGATAGCTCACTCTCAAGCTACCGAAATAACCAAAGCTAGGATTGCTTGTGTTTGTTTCCGTGAGGTAGGAAATCTGTTTTTCCATGGGATCTTCACCCGTGTTAGACATTTGGATAATAAACCACGAATTGTTTGTGCGATTTTGATAGTAACCGAGGTTCAAACCAATACCGAGGTCGAGAAAACTACGTCTTCCACCAATCAAAGTGTTGATTTCGAGGGGAATTGCAATCCCATCGCACATGTAGGAGTCGTTGTTGAGAACCGAGAAAGGAGAGGATTGACCACCGTAGCCAAGACCAACGCTATATCCTACACCTTTGTTGCCGTGAAAACGAGTATCATAGCTCACGGAGAAGGTGTTGGAGATGCCACCAAATTCAGTATATACAGCGTGCTGAGGCTTTTTTTCTGCAGCCATAGGGAGAGCAATGCAGAGGAAAAACAAGAAACCTAAGAAGGATTTCATAGAAGTTGAGAATTTAGAAGGAGAAACTAGAGAAATACTCGGAAATACAATCGGTGTTGAGGCACCGTTGGCGCAAAAAGTCGCAGAAAACTCATCGTCTTTGCGCTGTGGCGAGCATGATATTCTAAGCCGACGATTGGCAATCATTGTCTTTGTGAATGCAGTGCACTTCAGAAAAGCAGACGTTGCCTACGCCTAGCCCAAATTTAGAACGAATAACCGAGTGCAATATAAGGTTGAATGACGTAGTCGTCATTCTCGCGATCGTGAGCATTGATGCAAAGCCCCGTGCGTAAGATTAACCCATGAGACATCTGCAAGCGATAGCCCATGTTGAGGGTGAGATAATAGCGAAACTGCTTAATGTCTGCTTGCACATAGCGCATTCGGCTTTCCTCTTGCGTAGCGTATTTCTCGGTGTATTGAGTAAATCCAGGTACCACTCCGATGCCAGATTCAAAGAAGTGCTTCTTCTTGCCGGTCAGATAATACATGCGCAAGGGCAAAGACACGTGAGAAAGAGAAGAGCGGTTGGGTGAAGCGTAGGTATTGTTGCTATATCCCAAACCTACATCAAAACCCCAGTGAGAACGAGGGGCAAGGCGTGAGTCAAAGTTGAAGGAAAATCCATTGGACGCACCATTCACTTCTGTGTACACTGCGCGCTGTTGGGCAGCTGCTCCTAGTATCGTCAGGGAGAATACCAAGAGGACAAGTAATCTATTCATAGGATGATAGAGCTTTTGTTGATAAAGTTAAAAGGTAATCAATTTATTAAGCCGAAATATGTATGCAAAAATAGAACATTTTGTAGAATCAACAATAGTGATTCGTCTTTTTTTATGGTAAACTTGTTATATTCTAGGCTTTTTCTAAAGAAGAGTTGGAAAATCGCTGTCAAAGTCGTATTTTTGTGGTCAATATGTGCGTCAAATGTGCGTCAAAATCAGCAAACACTGCATCCATCAGCAGTACGGTTTCCGCCCTTGGGCACATCGCACGATAACATTTTCACAGATGCTCACTATGTCAGGGCATTCTCGCCTCACAATCATCATAGAAACTAGCAATACTCCATATATTTCAATGAAAAAATCGCTCCTCTTCCTCCTCCTCTTCGTTATGCAACTTGTGGTGCATGCTCAAAACCCATTTGAAGGACCTAAACGCGAGATGCGCGGTGCTTGGATTCAGTGTGTCAATGGACAATTCCAAGGCATGAGTCGCGAGCAGATGCAAGCCAATCTCACCCGCCAACTCGATGTTTTGCAAGCCTGTGGCATCAATGCCGTGATGTTTCAAGTGCGTGCAGAAGCCGATGCCCTCTATCAGAGCAACTACGAACCTTGGAGCAAATTTCTCACCGGACGTCAAGGTCAATATCCAGGTTGGGACCCACTCGCGTGGATGATTGACCAATGTCATTACCGTGGCATGGAGTTGCACGCGTGGATCAATCCTTTCCGTGCCAAAACCAAGGGTACGAAGGAACTTGCCACCACACACCCCTATTTTAAGAATCCCGAACGCTTCTTGCGCTATGATGGACTACTGCTCTTCGATCCTGGCATCATGGAAAATCAGCGTTACATCTGCGATGTGGCTGCCGACATCGTGCGCCGTTACGACGTGGATGGTCTCCACATCGACGACTATTTCTACCCCTATCCTGCAGCAGGTCACGTCATTCTCGACGATGCCACGTATCTTGCCAATCGCAATGGCTTTCAAGACCGTGCAGAATGGCGCCGATATAATGTGAACACCTTCGTCAAGATGCTCTATAACACCGTGCATAGTGTCAAACCATGGGTGAAATTTGGAGTTTCTCCCTTTGGCATCTACCACAATCTCTCGGCAGGAAGCAACGTCCCTGGTAGTGACACTCGAGGACTTCAAAACTACGACGACCTCTACGCCGATGTGCTCTATTGGGTAAACCAAGGTTGGGTGGACTATGTGGTGCCACAACTCTATTGGGAAATCGGACACAAATCAGCCGACTACGACCGCCTCATTCGTTGGTGGTCACGCTACACCAATGGTCGTCCTTTGATCATCGGACAAGATGTGGAACGCACCGTTCGTGCGCGCGATGTCAACAATCCCACCGTTAATCAGATGGCAGCTAAGTTCGAGTTGCAGCGCAATTTGCCCAATGTTGCAGGTAGCTGCTTGTGGTATTCTGCTGCTGTGGTGCGCAATGAAGGAAACTTCGCTTACGAACTTCAAAACAACTACCACCTCACCCCTGCACTCCAGCCGCTCATGCCCTTCATCGATGACAAGGCTCCAAAGAAGCCACGTAAGGTGAAGAAGCTCTGGATGCCCGATGGATATTACCTCTTCTGGACGGCACCCAAGGCAAAAACAGAAATGGACGATGCGAAGCGTTATGTAGTCTACTGTTTTGAAAAAGGGCAAAAGATCGATTTGAATTCTTCTACCCACATCATCGCCATCACCGACCAAACGATGTATAAACTCCCTTATCAGTTTGGTAAAGAAAAATACACTTACGTCATCACGGCGCTTGATCGCTTGCAAAATGAGTCGAAACCCGTGAAAGTCAAAGTGAAACTCTAAAGACGTCTAGCGTTGCGTGCCGCAGCTGTGCACTTGTACTCCCTGCGAGAAAGTCAAGCCTCGGCACGCAACGCCTTTTATATAGTATCTGTAGACAGTAGTTACGCGATGTGTGTCCATTATTGCCCTTATTGTTTAGACAAATGTAGTGTGGATTTTGCATAGATCACCATGCACCGTAACGACTTTCTACATACATAGAACTTATTCCTTCTCTCCACTTTTATTCAGACAGCCCATGAAAGTACTCAAATTTGGTGGTTCTTCTGTCGCCACACCACAAGCCATTCAGCAAGTCAGACAAATCGTGCAGCACACTGCTGCCCCCATGGTGATAGTGGTTTCTGCCCTGGGTGGAGTCACCGATCAGCTCATTGCTCTTTCTCATCAAGCCACCAAAGGGGGCGATGATTATCTGCCTGCGCTCGAAGCCCTCCATCAACGTCATTGCGACATGGTCAAAGCGGTGGTCGAAAAGGCTGAACAACCAGCTCTATTAGAGTTGGTCAATCGCCGCTTTCGCGAATTGGGGAGCTTGCTTCAGGGCATCAGCCTTATCCAAGAACTTCCCCCTCGCATCGCCGACACCATCGTGGCTTACGGCGAACTCCTTTCGTCGGCTATCGTGGCACGTGCCATCGACAAAGCCATCTACATTGATGCACAGAAAGTCATCAAAACGCGCAAAGAAGGATTTCGTCAAACTGTAGATTTTGAAGCCACTCATGCAGCCATCGAGCAACACATGCACGCGCTGCCACAAATCACCGTTGTTGGAGGTTTCATTGCGAGCGATGTCACCACTGGGCACACCACCAACCTCGGACGTGGAGGCTCTGACTACACCGCTGCCATCATTGCTGCAGCACTCGGTGCTGAGGTGCTGGAGATTTGGACAGATGTTGATGGATTCATGACAGCCGACCCAAGAGTCATCCCCACGGCTTTCACCATCGACGAACTCACCTACGATGAGGCGACAGAATTGTGCAACTTCGGGGCTAAAGTCATCTATCCCCCCACCATCTTCCCTGTGTGCAAGGCGGGCATCCCCATCCTCGTGCGCAACACGTTCAACCCCACTGGTCGCCACACCATCATTCGCCAAGACGCAGCACCTGGAGAGCGACTTATCCGCGGCATTTCTTCCATCAACCAAACCGCACTCGTCACCGTGAGTGGTATGTCCATGGTGGGGGTAGTGGGTGTCAATCGCCGCATCTTCTCTTGCCTCTCCGATGCTGGAGTGAGCGTGTTCATGGTGGCGCAATCCACTTCCGAAACCTCCACTTCTCTCGCCGTCACCCCTTCGCAAGCGGAACAAGCCTGCGCTATCCTCGACCAGGAGTTTGCCAAGGAAATCGAGTCTGGAGCCATGAATCCTGCGCAGTGCAACAACGACCTAGCCACTGTTGCCATCGTCGGTCAAAACTTACGCTTCCACACGGGCACAGTTGGTAGACTTTTCTCGGTCTTAGGTCGAAACGGTATTGGGGTCAACGCCATTGCTCTCGGAGCACTCGAACTTAGTGTGTCGCTCGTCATCCCACAAACTCAGTTGCGCAAGGCGATTGGTGTGCTCCACGACAGCTTCTTCATGGGAAATTACGAAGAGTTCAACCTCTTCCTCTGCGGTGTCGGCACAGTGGGTAGTCAGCTCATCTCGCAACTCCAATCGCAGGCGGAGAACCTGCGCCAAGAACGTGGTGTTAAAATCAATCTTGTCGGCATCTGCGGACGAACTTCCGCTGTTTATGCGCGCGAAGGACTCGATACTGCGCAGTATCGCGAACTTCTCGATGCCTCACCCGTTTCTGGCGGCATTGAAGCCATGCTCGACACCATCGAAGAGATGAATATGTTCAACTCCGTCTTTGTCGATTGCACGGCTTCGGCAGAGGTGGCAAAGCACTATGCGCGCTTGCTTGACCACCACGTCCATGTGGTCACTGCCAACAAAATCGCGGCTTCGGGTGATTACGACAACTATCAGCATCTCAAATCGCTGGCTCGCCAACGGGGCGTGAAATTCCTCTTTGAAACCAATGTCGGAGCGGGACTGCCCATCATTCACACCATCGATGACCTCATGGCTTCGGGCGACAAAATCAAGAGTATTGAAGCGGTACTCTCTGGCACGCTCAACTATGTGCTCAATGCTCTCTCTTCCGAAGTGTCTTTCTCGCAAGCGGTGCGCCAAGCGCAGGAGGAAGGTTACAGCGAACCCGATCCACGCATCGACTTGAGTGGCATCGATGTGGTGCGCAAACTCACCATCTTAGCACGTGAGAGCGGTTATCGTGTCGAGAGTAGCGACATTGAAGCGCGCCGCTTCTTGCCCGATCATCTGTTTGAAGGTTCGCTCGAAGATTTTTGGGCACAACTTCCTTCGCTCGATGCGCATTTTGAAGAAGAACGCCAACGTCTTGTACGCGAAAACAAGTGCTGGCGCTTTGTGGCAGAGTGGCATGAAGGCAAGGGTAAAGTCGGTCTCAAGGAAATCCCACAAGGCCATCCCTTGTATCATCTCGAAGGTTCTAACAACATCCTTTGTCTCACCACCGAACGCTACGACACGCCCATGATCATTCGCGGTTATGGCGCAGGAGCTGCCGTCACTGCCGCTGGTGTCTTTGCCGATGTCATGCGCATCGCTCATCTCTAATCCCCCTTAGTCACTACCATTACCACCTTCCTAGGTAGAGGTCACACCTCTGTTCATCGTGTCCGTCCGCATCAGAACGCAAGTTTTGATGCGGACGCGCCGTTTCTGGTGCAACCATCTTTCTTTGCTGCTTCCTTTCTCCTTCTGCTTTCGCTCCCTTCACTCTCCTTTCATTCTCTAATCTTGCATTCGTTCTTCTTTCGCTCGCCTTTTTGCCTTCTTTCTCCCTCCTTTCACACCTTTTTCCTGTCCTTGTCCCTTGTCGCACACCCCCTTTATTCATCCGTTCTTCTTTCTTTTCCTCTGCCCCCTATAAGTATATGGGAGGATATGAGGCGAAAGTGAGAAAAATCGACAGAAAAGTGACATATTTTCTTTGAAAATATTTTATTTGACAAGTCTACTTCTCAGAATAACGTTGTAACGTACTCCAGTACACCAGACCTTCGAGAACTCTATTTCTCTTTGTGATTTCTTGTTTTGACCTAGTCTTGCTGTTTTCCTCCATTTTCCAAAATTGTGATAGGGTAGCGTAGAAGAGGCAAGATTCACTCGTCGCACTGTGGAAAACTCCCTCCTCGCGCGCACGTGCGCGCACCCTACAGCAATTTTACACTTTTTGCTTTCACAACCTTCACACTCTCTCCGTTCATCTGTCTTGGTTTCCCCTTGATATCAAGGCATTATCCTCCTAAAATCTCCCACGTTTTTTCAAAAAACTCCGACGTTTTTGGAGAAATCTCCCACGTTTTCTCAAATATCTCCGAGAGTTGTGGACAACACTCCGATTTGTCCCATTTTCTCCCCCTCATCCACACTTCCTCCCAGTTGTCCCTATACCGCTTTTTTCATCCCATTTTCCTTGATTTTTTGCCCTTCTCCCTCGCTTTTCTAAATGAATACAAATAAACTATTTCTATCTCCTTGTTTTCTAGTGTCTTACAACGATAAGTGTGAAGGTTGTGAAAGCAAAAACCACTATTTTGCTGGGTGCGCGCGTGCACTCACGCGCGAGAAATCTTGATTTCACATTCGTTAAGGTTGACGAAAAAGTTATTGGAACAATTTTCGTTACGTTGGTATATCTAGCGAGGATTTACAAGAAGTTACTTCGTGCTTTCAAATAGAGTCCATCCACACTTTTCGTGAATTGAAACGCAACAGCACTAGGTGGGCAAGGATATTTGGTTCAAGGTGTACGACAAGGCAATGGAACGTCGCAAGCATTCCACACACAATGCTGCCCTTGCTCCCGAATTTTCCGCACACAAGCTCATTACAAAGTATTTGGGAGCCGTCGTCTATTTCGCAGTTCCTTATGCATCATGGCAAAAGGGGACGATAGAAAATACAGATAGACTCATCAGACAGTATATACCAAAGCAGGCAAACTTTGACGACTACACCAACAAAAAGATTGCAATGATACAGAAGAAAATCAATAATAGACCCCGACAGAAACTCAATTTTGAAACACCCAAAAAAGAGTACTACAAAAGAAGATCGTAATTATGCACTTGCTGGTTGACTCTACGGCTTGATTTTTGGTGTCATTGTCGAAATAAAACAAGAGAATGATCTTGCTTTCTCTCAAAAATGTGTAACTTTACAAACGAATAAGTGTAAATTGTTTGTGTTTTAAGCAGTTCTGTCGTTATTGATTATGGCTATGCGAGAAAGTCTTAAGAATTTAATTCAAAGTTCAATTATTTTGCAGTATTGTCTACCTTATAATGTTGCAAATAAGCAAATTTCACGCTCGTGTATTTCAACAGGAGAAGATTATTGCTTACTTCAAAATGGGACCGATATTGATGTTGCAAACATAATCTAT
>JABZGM010000310.1:0-264 GCA_015259235.1 Alloprevotella sp.
AATGCAGAGCATATCGGTCGTTCGTTGGCGAGCATTTATCGTGTGCACATGGTGAAGCGATTAGAGAGTAGTTTCTTTGCTTTCAAGCGATCGTTGGAAACGCTCTTGCGCATCACCACCGACATGATAAAGATGTTTGATGAAGGCAAGGTGATCATAGCTCGGGATTTGAAGGTGAAAGATCTGCAAGCCAAAACATGGAGCTGGATGAAATCATCGAGTATGCCGTTGCTAAAGGTTATGCCAAAGAAGACATCGTGTTCT
>JABZGM010000310.1:274-2268 GCA_015259235.1 Alloprevotella sp.
CGACCGTGAGATATTAGAGGGGCTCAATGCAGAATGGAAAAAAGAGCATGACGACCCGAAGTTCGATTTGTTTAGAGAGAAACTCATGGGAGAGTTTTTTGCTCCTTCGCAAAACCCTACAGGAAAGCTCGTTTTGTTTTCGGAGAGTGTCGATACTCTGAATTATCTGCATGAGCGATTAACCCAAGAGATGGGGCGTTCAGATGTGCTTCTGGTGACAGCCTCCAACCGCAATCGTTTGGGCGATACCATCAAAAAGAACTTTGATGCAAATTTTCCGAGCGATGCTCAGAAATATAACATCATCATCACCTCCGATGTCTTGGCAGAAGGAGTGAACCTGCATCGTTCCAATGTCATTGTCAATTATGATTCACCTTGGAATGCCACACGTTTGATGCAGCGCATTGGTCGTGTGAACCGCATAGGTTCTGTTGCCCCCAACATCTACAACTACATGTTTTATCCCTCGCAGCAGGGTGACAAAGAAATCCAGCTCTACAAGAACGCGCTTATCAAGTTGCAGGGTTTCCACTCAGCCTTTGGTGAAGACGCACAGATTTTCTCCAAAGAAGAGATAGTCAAAGAGTTTCAGATGTTTGACAATAATGTGAAAGACAGCATCGACCAAAAGATTGCTCTGCTGCGTGAAGTGCGCGAACTCTATAACAACGATCGCAAGCTCTACCACAAAATCAAGGATTTGCCCATGAAGAGCAGAGTGATGCGCAACACAGGAAAGCATAGCGGAAAATCTATCGTTTTCGTTTCCTCTAGTGTGAAAACGGAGTTCTATTGGGTGACCCAAACAGAAGTGAAGCCCCTAGACTTTCTCAAGGCAGTGACCTATCTCAAAGCGAGTCCCGAAGAGAAAGCAGTGCCATTCACTAGAGAGCAACAACATTATGACGATGTCAATAGAGCTTTGGGTCAATATCATAAAGAATACGTGGAAGCGGCAGACACAAGCTCCATCAATCGTACCGACCTAGACAAAACTTCGCTTGTAGCTAATAAGTTCTTGCGCACCATCAAGCAAATCACCACAGATCGTCGTTTGCAATCGCAATGCGACACGCTCATGGGCTACATCAACGAAGGCATATATGCTAAACTTCCTCGGTTTCTGAAAAGTTTGTCGAAGGAGTATGGCAGCCACCGAGAAAAGATGCAGCAAGAGGAATATAAACTGCAAAATATCATCTCAGAGTTGTGCGACGAATATCAAACGAAAAATAAGGCGCAACTGCACGATGCTCGCGACATCTCCGAACCACGAATCATCATTTCAGAATCTTTCCAATAAACCACTTTAAGAGATTTCTCCTATGGCAATGACCTTTACCTCCGATAGTTTAAGGCAACTGTTTCAATCGGCATTCCATTTGACAGAATGGCGTGAATACTTGCAGCATTTTTTCGGTGCTACTGCTTTGAGAGAACAGGCAGAAGTCATCGAAGGCAGCGAGACAGAGAAAGGGTTTTATTTGGGTAAAATAGACACCTCCGACAGTTATAGCATTGGTTTGTTTCACTATCAAGTGAGTAAAGGTTCGGTGGTGAACAAGCGTGTGGGACTTCGCCATCTCGTCAAATCGTTCATCAATCCCACTTGGGGAGAGTTTGATGCCGCATTAGTGGTTTTCGATGATGGCAAGCATTGGAGATTGTCTTTCATTTGCGACATAAAGGGCGAAAACACTGTGCCCAAACGCTACACCTTTGTGTTTGGAGAAAGCGACAATTACTACAATACTGCCGTAAACCGATTTGTTACACTGAAGCAAAAGGGCATCTCGTTTGAGACGCTCAAAGATGCTTTTTCAGTGGAAGCCTTGTCCAAGGATTTCTACAAAGACCTTTTTGAGTGGTATCAGTGGGCGGTAGACCCCTCTACTAATATCACATTTCCCAACAACACGAGCACAGAAGACGATGACCGCGATGACATAGAAACTAAAATCATTCGTATGATCACGCGCATTATGTTTGTG
>JABZGM010000311.1 GCA_015259235.1 Alloprevotella sp.
ATCCCCCATTGCCCGACAAGAAAAAGAGGGAAACGTGCAGACTTTGCGCAGAAAATTGTATCTTTGCTCTAATATCCGTGTCCTATACTCACATCGCGACATCCATATTTGGGCTGGATGCAAGGTAACTTGTCGTTTCGCGTGTGAGAAGGAAGTCATAATGTTTACTTTTTAGGCTAATCGTTCACGACAATGCCCCCGCGGATAGATTTCCGCTCAACCACATACACCATACGATCATGGCAAAAATCACGAAAGAAGCAGCCCTGGCTTACCACGAACAAGGGCGCCCTGGTAAAATTGAAGTTGTTCCTACCAAGCCACATGCCACCCAAACTGACCTCTCTCTCGCCTATTCTCCAGGCGTTGCAGAGCCCTGTTTGGAAATCGAAAAGAATAAAGACGACGCTTATCGCTACACCAACAAAGGAAATCTTGTAGCCGTTATTTCCAACGGCACAGCCGTTTTGGGATTAGGTGACATTGGTGCTGTTGCTGGTAAACCCGTAATGGAGGGAAAAAGCCTTCTCTTCAAGATTTATGCAGGAGTAGATGCCTTCGACATCGAAGTCGATGAGAAAGATCCTGAGCGTTTCATCCAAGTGGTCAAAGCCATTGCCCCCACTTTTGGCGGTATCAACCTCGAAGATATCAAAGCCCCTGAATGCTTTGAAATTGAGACCCGCTTGAAGGAAGAACTCGACATCCCCGTAATGCACGACGACCAACATGGCACCGCCATCATCTCTTGCGCAGGTTTGCTCAATGCTTGCGAAGTTGCGGGCAAGCGCATTGAGGATGTCAAGATGGTCATGAACGGAGCTGGTGCAGCTGCCATCAGTTGCGCACGCCTCTACATCTCCTTTGGTCTCAAGCCCAGCAATCTCATCATGCTCGATTCAAAGGGCGTTATCTCGGCAGATCGCACAGATTTGAATGCTCAGAAGCGCGAATTTGCTACTGAGCGCACCGATGTTCGCACCCTCGCAGAAGCTGTACAAGGCGTAGATGTCTTTGTCGGTCTCTCAAAAGGTAACATTCTCTCACAAGACATGGTGCGCACCATGGCAGAGCGTCCCATCATCTTTGCTCTTGCCAATCCTGTGCCCGAAATCTCTTATGAGGAGGCTCGCGAAGCGCGTCCCGATGTCATCATGTCCACTGGACGCACCGACTATCCCAACCAAATCAATAATGTATTGGGATTCCCCTATATTTTCCGTGGTGCCCTCGACACAGCTTCCACTGCCATCAACGAACCCATGAAGCAAGCAGCAGTGCGTGCCATTGCCGAACTTGCTCGTCTGGAGGTTCCTGCATCAGTCACTGAGGCTTATGGCGTAGACCATCTCGAATTTGGTGCCGACTACTTCATTCCAAAGCCTGTAGACCCACGTCTCGTCGTAGAAGTTTCTTCTGCAGTGGCGAAGGCTGCCATAGAAAGTGGCGTAGCGCGTAAGCCCATCACCGATTGGGATGCCTATCGTGCTCAAATCTCCACTCGCCTCTCTTAGTAGGCGAGTTTAGCTCCTTAGTGCGGAGCGTTACAACAGACCAAGGAGGTGTTGCAAAATTCGTTTTTGCAGCATCTCCTTTTTCAAACACCCTGATTGTTTCTTACAAGAAAAGCCCCTTCCAACTTAGCAAAGTGCCTAGTGGAAGGGGATTTTTATGTCTTTGTCCTAATGGACTACAGCATTTTTGTGGGCTTATCGCATTGGGAAGTGTTTAGAGCACGATGTTCTTCACTGCGGGGAGTACCGTAGCCAGTTCATCAATCACTTGTTGTCGGGTGGCTCCTTCGCGCATAATCGCCAAGATAGTATCGTCACCAGCCAGGGTGCCGCAAATGCTCGATAATTTCTGAGCATCAATCTCGGTGGTAATTCCAGCTGCATATCCAGGTCTGGTGTGCATCACCACGATATTTCCAGAGAATTCTAGTCCTAGGAAACCAGTGTTTCGCAAGAAATCTGGGGCTTCCACAGAAATCTTGCGTCTATACAAAGGATTATCAGGCAAAATATAACGATAACCGCCCACGCTTGCCACTTTTGCAGCTTTCAGCTTCTGCAAATCACGGGAGAGAGTAGCTTGAGTCACCTTATATCCTTCTGCTTCTAGTTCTTTGAGCAGCGCTTCTTGGCTTCCTATTTCAGTATTTGCCAATATCAAGCGTAGCACCTCTATTCTTTCATGTCTTGGTTTCATGCGTTTCTTGCTAATTCTTCAGCTTAATAGGACAAAGATAGT
>JABZGM010000312.1 GCA_015259235.1 Alloprevotella sp.
CCTTAGACCACATCAATCTATTGGGAAGCACCTTAGAAGCCATTGCTTTTGAAAAAGCGGGTATATTCAAAAGGGATGTGCCTACAGTGATTGGCGCCGCGCAACCAGAAGTTCGTGCTGTTTTTGAAAAAGTGGCAAAGGAAAAGGGAGCGAAACTTGTTTTTGCGGAAGAAGAAAGTCCTTTGGAGAAAATTGAAAGCACGCAAAACGGAACATTTGTTTACCACACACGCTTGTGGGGAGAGGTTCACTCCAGTTTGAACGGTGCTTGCCAATCTCAAAACGCACGCACCATTTTTTGCGCTTTGACTCAACTTCCTCAAGAAATGCAAGTACGTATTACGCCTGAAAAGGTTAGAAATGGATTTCTCCGCGTGGCAGAAATTACGGGATTGCAAGGTCGATGGCAAATTGTCAATGAGGCTCCGCGCGTCATTGCAGACACTGGACACAACGAAGACGCTTGGCGATACTTGACTCCGCAACTCGAATCACTTGCAGCAAACTCTTCTGATTCTACATCAGCTCTCCATATCGTCTTTGGCGTGTGTACCGACAAAGATGTGGCGCACATTCTTCCACTTCTCCCTAAAAATGCCACTTACTATTGGACACAAGCTAGCGTAGCAAGAGCTTTACCAGCTGAAAAACTCAAAACAATAGCAGAACAATCTGGTTTGCAGGGCGACGCCTTCTCCTCTGTTTCAGAAGCCTATGCCACTGCAATGCTGCGTGTTCCCAAAGATGGTACGCTATTTATAGGTGGCAGTTCGTTTGTGGTTGCTGATTTCTTGAGCAACCTCCAATGATTTCTCAGGAGTTGACAAAACTCTTGCCAACATAGCCTATGCGGTAGGTGTCTAATATAAAGAAAATCCCTCAGAAAAAGAAAATCGTTCTACTTCTGAGGGATTCTTTATACACTATTGTCGAAAGTACTAATCAACAGTGCCTGTAGGAATCGGATTAACGGGGGAAAGTCCCATCTTGGCAGCGCGTTTGAGGATAAACTCCAAGGCTGCTTCGTGTTCATTGGGCACTACCCCATCCAAAATCGCATCTTTCAACGCAGATTTCAGCGCGCCAATCTCTTGACAGGGTTGCAAATCGAAGATTCGCATAATCTCTTTACCATCAACTGGAGGTTGAAAGTTGCGAATACGATCTTTCTCTTCTAAATCTATGAGTTTCTGGCGAACCAGTTGATAATTGGCATAGAAATTCTGCTTTCTGCGTTCGTTCTTTGACGTGATGTCAGCTTCGCAAAGCATCATAAGGTCGTCAATATCATTGCCAGCATCAAAAAGCAAACGGCGAACTGCTGAATCGGTAACTTCTTCGTCAGCTATATTGATGGGACGCATGTGGAGATCTACCAATTTCTCCACATATTTCATGCGTTCATCAAGTGGTAACTTGAGACGGCGAAACATTGGTTTCACCATTCTCATACCAAGATAATTATGATTGTGGAAGGTCCAACCGATTTTATTATCCCAACGTTTCGATTTGGGTTTTCCAATGTCGTGCAGTAATGCAGCCCAGCGGTGGAATAAGATTTCATCTTTTGTGCGTGCTGCGGGAATTTCTTCCTCCTCTACTTCTCTCTCCGAGGAAGTCTCCGCATTTTGTTGCGAGGAGTTTTCTGTCACTTGTTGCGAAAGTCGAGACAATCTATTCTCTTCAGCCAATCTTTGTCGCTCTACAAGATTCTCTAAGACTTCAAGCGTATGATAAAAATTATTCTTATGCTTACGCCCATTTCTCTCTTCTACTATATCGAGAGCAACTAACTCGGGTAGAATGATTTCTAACAAACCACAACGATGCAAGTCGATGAAGCCTTTAGAAGGATGTGGAGCGAGCATTATTTTGTTGAGTTCATCAATGATGCGCTCTGCAGAAATGATTTTAATACGCTCTTTGTTGCGAGATAAGGCTTCGAAAGTTTCTTCCTCAATCTGAAAATTCAACTGCGTAGCAAAACGAACACAGCGCATCATTCTGAGGGGATCGTCGCTAAACGTGATATCGGGGTCGAGAGGTGTAGCAATGATGCCTTCTTCCAAATCGACAAGTCCATCGAAAGGATCAACCAATTCTCCCAAACGAGGTTGGTTAAGACAAATGGCTAACGCATTGATGGTGAAATCGCGTCTACGTTGGTCATCATCGAGTGTGCCGTCT
>JABZGM010000313.1 GCA_015259235.1 Alloprevotella sp.
GCCCGACCCTTCGCAAATGCTTATCAGTGTCGAAGAATACAAGCGGCTGCTTGCTATTGAGCGCAGATTTCGCCCAATACTCAAACAGAAAACACGACACCGCGAAGAATACGTGGTGCAGATACGCAAAGCCCTCAAAGGCACAGGCGCAAATGCACCAGCCCTTGAAATGGAAATACAAGCCCTTGCCAGTGCGCGCCGCTCTCTCGATATGGCGAACGCAGAAATCGACCATCTCGACCGCACCACCATTGAAGAAGATACGCGCATCGGCAAAAAGCTCGTACCGCACCCAGCGTTCAGAATACAGAAGGAAGCTCTCGCGGCTGTCAAGGAACACACCAAAGTGCTAGGTCTTACGGCTGAGGCTCTCGACGTGGGAGACGACACCGACCCACTCATCGACCTCACCAAGAAAGTACTCAACGCAGGTCGTTCCGCTAAATAGTTAGCCTCTATGCACATCACAGAAGAAGAGAAGAACACCCTACGGCAAGCCAAAGACGCAGTGACCGAACGGCTACGCGCTGCCGATATTGCAAGCTACGAACTGAAGAAGACCGATGTGCGCCTTGAAGAATACTGCAAAGAAGTAGCCGAAAACCCACAATGTCACAATCTTTTTGAACAGCTTGCCGTTGAACGCTTTTTGCGGATGGTGCGGCAATACGGACTCAACCGCGCGGAGGTGCTAAAGTTTTTCACCCTTTATGAATCTCTACATTTTCCAGGACGCGCAGGAATGACGCACTACAAGCTCACCCCTGTGCAAGCCTTCCAATATGCTAATATCTTTGGGTTTTGGCACAATGGCAAGCGCGTCACGCGTAGAGTTATGCTTTTCGTGCCGCGTAAATTCTCCAAAACCACCAGCGCGGCAAGTCTAGCCGTTTACGATGTGTTGTTTGGCGATGCCAATGCCGAGAGCTACACCTGCGCCAACAGTGCCGACCAAGCAAAGAAATGTTTTGCAGTCGTGCGCGGATGCTTTCGCAAACTTGACCCCAATGAGCGCAGATATGTCAACAACGAGATGGAGATAAAAAGCCGCCGACCCGACCGCCCTGCCTTTGCGCAATGTCTCACCGCCAACGCCAACACCAAAGACGGACTCAACGCCAGCACCGTCATTGTCGATGAATACGCACAAGCGCGCGATGGTGAACTTCTTTATGTCCTCACCACTTCAATGGGTGTGCGTGCCAATCCCCTCACCGTCATTATCACCACCGCTTCCGATGTTCTTGATGGACCTTGCTTTGATATGATACGCGGTTATCGCGCCTTGTTGTTGGGAGAGTATGAGGACGATGCCAGTTTTGCGCACCTATTTCTCCCCGATATCGACGACGACGAAGGCAGCGAAGACACGTGGCGCAAAGTTCACCCACATATGGGGGTAACGGTTACGCTCGATTTCTACCGCGATGAGTGGGCAAGCGCGCAGCGCAATGGGGCTGAAGCCTTGATGGCATTCCGGACAAAATTGCTCAATATCTATGCAGAAGCCGAGACCCACAGTTGGATAAGCAGCACCCTAGCGCGCAAGATGATGCGCCCCGACAACATCCTCGCCAACATCTCACGACCCCAAGCGATGGTCGCTATCGACCTCAGCGAAAGCGACGACTTCTCAGCCGTCACCGTGGGAGTGTACGACCGCGCGCGCAAGGCGTTCCATTTTATCACAGATTACTTTTTCCCGGAAGGCGCACTAATGGGACACCCGAATGAAAAACTTTACCGCCGATGGGCAGAAGATAATTTTTTGCAGCTCACCGATGGACCCGTCATTGACTACCGCGTCATTGTGCGCCACGTTATGGTATTGAGCAAGCGTTTCAACATTTTGGGCATCGGCTACGACCCCTATAAAAGCCAAGAAGTCGTCAATATGTTAGCCGCGGCAGGTGGCGAACACGTGCTGACCCCAGTGCGCCAAACGTACGGCACATTTACCGCACCTGTGGAAAGTTTTGAACACGGCGCAAAAACCGACCGCATCACCATCAACGAGAACCCCATCAACGCCTTTTGCTTTGGAAATGCCGTTTTAGATTTCGACCGCCTCGAGAACTGCAAACCCATCAAGCGCAAACAGACGCAAAAGATTGACGGAGTTATCACCAAATTGATGTGCTTGCGCCTTTTCCTCGACTACGAAC
>JABZGM010000314.1 GCA_015259235.1 Alloprevotella sp.
TTGTGCATCAGGTCAAAGACCGCGGAGTCTATAGTTTCTGCATGTGCCCTGGAGGCTTTGTCGTCCCTGCTGCCACAGGTCCCGAACAACTTGTGGTCAACGGCATGTCGCCTGCCAATCGCGGTAGCAAATGGTCCAATTCTGGGATGGTGGTCGAAACGCGTCCCGAAGACATTGACGGCGAACTCATGCCTTTCCTCCTCGAAGCCATGAACGATGAGAGTTTCGCAGCGCAACATACCGATTTTGACGACAAACATAATCCTCTGCGCATGATGTATGTGCAAGAAGCCCTCGAACGCGCCACCTGGATTCAGGGAGGACGCACGCAGGTAGCACCGGCACAACGCATGGCGGACTTTGTCAACAATCGCCTCTCTGCCGATCTTCCCAAATCGAGTTACAACGCAGGGTTGGTGGCATCTCCCCTCCACTTCTGGATGCCTCGCTTCATCACCTCGCGTCTGCAAGAAGGCTTCAAAGCCTTCGGACGTCGCAGCCGTGGTTTCCTCACCGACGAAGCCGTCCTCATTGCCACCGAATCGCGCACCTCAGCCCCCGTGCGCATCCTCCGCACTCCCGACACCCTCCAGCACATCCGTCTTGCTGGTCTCTATCCCTGTGGTGAAGGTGCCGGCTATGCTGGTGGCATCGTCTCTGCCGCTATGGATGGCGAACGTTGCGCAGAAGCCCTCTCGCAAGAAATCAGATGACTATAGGGACTAGTCTTTTTAGTTTGTCTAGGTTTTCTGGTTTCTTTAGAGTTTCTAGTTTTTCTTGCACTTTATTAGGTTACGCGCGCGTGAGATTGTCTTGCCACATGTTAATGGCGCATAAGAGAGATACAATAAATATACTGATGACTCAAATTATAGCGTTGATGTTGCTTTAAAAAACATCGTTTTTGCTAACTCGGTGTGCGCAAAATAGGGTGAAAATGTCGCATGAGAGAAAAAAACGAATTGTTCTCTCTTTTTTTAGTGTGAAAACTTGGCTACTCGTATGAAAGCATGTAATTTTGCAGATGAAACTATCTAACATCGGTGTCTGCTCTCATTCTAATCTGATGAGAACCTTATATCCGGTACGTACGTCTTATAATATACGCACATAAAAACAGATATGAAGAAAGCTTTTACTTTGCTATTCTTTACTGCACTCGCGGCTACAGCTGTGCACGCACAGCGCGTCGTTCTTAAGCATAATGTGTTGCTTGATGTGGTGCATTCTCCTAATCTTAGCCTAGAACTTGGCCTTAATAAAAAACAGACACTTGACTTTCAAGTAGGTTTTAATCCCTTTACTTATAATGCGGCTGACAATGCTAAGTTTCGTCACATCACGGTGCAACCCGAGTGGCGCTATTGGACGTGCGAACGTTTCAATGGTTGGTTCGTAGGTGTGCATGCGCATGCTGGACGTTTCAATGCTGGTAACGTGTCGATGCCCTTCAATCTCTTTCACACGGTGAAAGATAATCGTTATGAAGGATGGTTTGCTGGAGCTGGTGTCGGATTGGGTTATCAACTACCGCTTAGTCGTCGTTTTAGCCTTGAAGCTGAAATCGGAGCTGGTTATGCCTATGTAGATTATGACAGATTTGCTTGTGGCAAGTGCGGATCACGTCAGCACGAAGGTAATACAGACTATTGGGGTGTTACTCGCGCAGGACTCTCACTCGTCTACGTGCTCAAATAAACGCTGAGCGTCTAGTTTCTCTAGAATTCCTAGGACCTCTAGCCTCTCTAGAACCTCTAGTTTCTGATTAACCGAGCCACGCTTGTCGTGGCGAGCATAAAAGGGTCTGTGACCCCCCTCTAACGTCTAATATGAAGATATTATTAGCTCTTGCTGCTGCGGCTTTGTCTTTGCCTGTTGCAGCCGATAATTATAACGGCCGTGTTGCCTTCAAACAAACCGCTCCTAAGGTAGTGCAAGATAGTGTCCGCTTCGGTGTTGATGTTGTTCTTGATGATGTTGCCTTAGGAAGTCGCACATTGCTCATGCTCACTCCAAAACTCGTTTCTGAAGATGGTAAGCAAACTTACGATTTTCCTACAGTGAGCGTAGGAGGACGCAACCGACAAATCATGTGGCAACGTCACAACTTTGAAGGACCTAAACCGCTCTATCACAAAAACGGTGCAGCAC
>JABZGM010000315.1 GCA_015259235.1 Alloprevotella sp.
TTGGGGTGGCTGTTGGGGTGGACGTTGGCTCTTCCTCGATGATTTCGCCCGTCTGTGCATCAACGTTTGCAGGCACTTCGCCACCAAGGTCTATTTGGATGGTCGTCTGATTGGCGTTGGCTTCCTTTTCTGCTTCAACCTGCTCCTTTACATCCTTGACCTCTTCATACTCCGTGTAAATGTCCTGCTGTTCGTCAATGGTCTTCATCCCCAACGACAGCTCCGGCGCGTACGTTCTCGTCCACCATGATGCAGCGCGATACATCAACATCTGCTTTGCCATCGTCTGCCACTTACTGCCAGCTTTGGTGTACCACCCTTCTTGGATTGCGAGACGAATTGATACAGGCGCGCTTTCAAGCACCTGGTCTGACCCGTTGGCGGTAGTGTAGGCAACGCACTCAATGTCCATTATCTTCTTGCCGTCAAATTGCTTCTTTACAGCCGTCTTGCGCCCTCCTTGATACTCGTAGTCGGTGTACTCCACCATGCCAAGCATGCCTTTATCCGTGAAGCGGTACTTTAACGGAGCGAAGCGCCCGCACCCATTTACCGTGCCGATTAGGAAGGTCGCCGACCAAGACGGCTTACCATAGATAGGCACCATGTTCTGCATCACCATCAGGGGGCTGGCACCGATGCGATTTGCAACCTCAATGGCTATCATGCAGTTGGCAACAGCCTTGTCGATTGGGTTCTTTTCGCTCGCCTTGTACATGTCGGGGACAAGCTCAGAAGACGCGAAGAGCTTGCACACGCGCTGCATGATTTCAAACTGCGCTGGGTCAAAAAAATTGACCACCTGGGGCTGTGCCACGTTGATTGCTCCCACCGCGGGGGGCGCTTTCACTAATTCGTTCATATCTGTGTCTGTTTAGTTGAGTTGATTTGCATAGTTGCGATAGGTCATGCGCACTTCTTCCAGCGCGGGGATAGCGTCCTTTCGGAGCGAATCAACGGGCATAAGAGGGATGCCATCAATGGAGATATGGATTTTACCTCTGAACTCTTGCAGTTGGATGCGCTCTGCCGATTCACGCACCAGGCTTGCGGTCTCCGCCTTTTCCTTGGCTTCTCGGCGCTCCTTGAACCACCCTGCAACTGCCTGGATGGCGTTGCTGATGGCGCTCTGAATAGATGTCAGCACCGTCTGCGCGGTCTGAATGGTCATTGTGTACTTCATTTTCGTAGTCGTTATACGTTACTTTCCTTTCGTGACGACAAGCTTCTTGTCGTCTGTTACCTTTAGGTTGATTATTTGGCTATCCGTTGGGATGATTTCGGTGATACTCTCGCGGTTGTCTATGAAGATTGGCGCGGTCACGCCGTAGAATCTGCATAGCGCGTTGATGATGTCAAGCCCTGCATTGACCTTGTCGGCGGTGTTTGTCGTACCCACCGGCACGCCATTGATTAGAGGGATGCAGCACTCAATGGGATTTTCCTTTTTGGCATCCTCAATCGTGTAGTCGAAGAGCTGGAACGTGACCATTGTGAAGAGACCGTTGATACGCTTCTCACACTCGTCAATCTTTGCTTTCGTGAACTGCTGCATTGTGTATTCCTCACGCTCTGCTTCTGCAAGCTGGTGGGCAAGGCTTCGCCCTTCTTCTTCAAGCTCCTTGATGCTCTTTTCAAGCTCCTCAATGCGCTTGCGGTCGGTCAGCTTGTCTTTGATTTCATCGCGCTTGGCGGTCAGCTTTCTCTTCTCTTCTTGGTAGGCGGTTGTATCTTCGCTTTCAATGCCGTCATCAAGCGTTGCTTCAAGTGCGGTGATTTGCTCTGTGAGGTCGTTGTACTCCTTGATGTCTTCGGGCTTAACCTCTTCGGGCTTGACTTCCGACGCACCGGCAAGGCGCGCTTTCAGCTTCTCCAGCTCCGAAGATTGGCGAGCAATGCCCTCGTTGGCATGCGGAATGTCCTCATGCACCTCCACAATGCGCGCGTCGATTCGTGCAATCTCCTCCTTGATGCTCTTCCCTCGCTCCGTTATCTTCGCCAGGGCGGACGCTTTATGCTTGTCAAAGTGAGCCTTTGCCGATGCCTGCATTTCTGCTGGAAGCTCCTGACCACAGCAAGAGCAAGTTGTCTCCCCGTTGTAGGCGCTTGCATTGACCTTGTAC
>JABZGM010000316.1 GCA_015259235.1 Alloprevotella sp.
ACATATAATACCACCCCCATGCCCTTTAGAACTGGACTTTGGGCTCTCTTTTTTTAGAGTAAGCCCACTTAATCAAGTAATGATGTTGGGACGGGATGAACTTGTACTTGCTGGTTGATTCTGCAAAACCTCTTTTCTGTCATTAGTTACCAGTTTAGATGGAGAAGTCGTGCTTTTTTCGTATATTTGCACTATAGTAGGTGTGTTTCGCGATATCTATATCTAGTCTCCACTTCACGAGATGATTAGGTGCCTTACACTAGTTGATTGCAGTATCGTTGAGTATACACCTGTAATTACAGTCAAATACAGCCAATACGTACCACGTTATGCAATAGCGCTACTATTTTAAGTAAGAAGAAATATATAATCACAATATAATGGCAACAGTAGACGATAAAAAAATTATCTTCTCGATGGTTGGTCTTACAAAGACGATCAAACAGACGAATAAGACTATCCTCAAAAACATTTATCTCAGCTTTTTCTACGGAGCAAAGATTGGTATCATTGGTCTGAATGGTGCAGGTAAATCCACTCTGATGAAGATTATTGCTGGATTAGACAATGACTACCAAGGCGAAGTCGTTTTCTCTCCTGGTTATTCTGTTGGGTACTTGGCTCAGGAACCACATTTGGATGATGCTAAGACCGTAAAAGAAGTGGTACAAGAAGGAGTACAACACGTAGTAGACGCTTTGAGTGAATACGAAGAAATCAATCAAAAGTTTGCGCTTCCTGAATACTACGAAGACGCAGATAAGATGAATGAACTTTTTGCGCGTCAAGGGGAACTACAAGATGTTATTGATGCAACCGATGCTTGGAACCTAGACAGTCGCTTAGATCGTGCAATGGCTGCCTTGCATTGTCCTCCTGCAGACCAGAAGTGTGAGTTCCTTTCTGGAGGTGAGCGCCGCCGTGTTGCGCTTTGTCGTTTACTTCTCCAAAAGCCTGATGTGTTGCTTCTCGACGAACCTACCAACCACTTGGACGCAGAATCTATAGACTGGCTCGAACAACACTTGAATCAATATGAAGGTACGGTAATTGCCGTGACGCACGACCGTTATTTCTTGGATGACGTTGCCGGTTGGATTCTTGAATTAGACCGTGGCGAAGGAATTCCTTGGAAGGGTAATTACACCTCTTGGCTCGAACAAAAGTCAAAGCGCATGGAAATGGAAGAAAAAGTTGCTTCCAAACGTCGCAAGACTCTTGAGCGCGAGCTTGAGTGGGTGCGCATGGCTCCTAAGGCACGTCAAGCTAAGGGTAAAGCACGTTTGAACTCATACGACAAGTTGCTCAATGAAGACCAAAGAGAGAAGGAACAACATTTGGAGATTTACATCCCTAATGGTCCTCGTCTTGGAAACAAGGTGATAGAGGCACAACACGTAGCTAAGGCATACGGTGACAAGACGCTCTTTGGTGATTTGAACTTTGCGCTTCCTCCTAATGGTATTATTGGTGTTATTGGCCCTAATGGTGCAGGTAAAACAACACTATTCCGCCTTATTATGGGGCTTGAACAAGCCGATAATGGTACATTTGAAGTGGGAGAGACCGTAAAGTTGAGTTATGTGGATCAACAACACAAGGACATCGACCCTAACAAGAGTGTCTACGAGGTAGTTTCCCAAGGCAACGAGTTAATGCGCATGGGAGGTCGTGATATCAATGCGCGTGCCTATCTTTCTCGTTTCAATTTCTCTGGCGCAGACCAAGAGAAGAAATGTGGTGTTCTTTCTGGCGGTGAACGTAATCGTTTACACCTTGCACTTGCGCTCAAACAAGAAGGTAATGTACTCCTCTTGGACGAACCGACCAATGATATCGACGTAAACACATTGCGTGCTTTAGAAGAAGGTTTGGAAGCCTTTGCAGGATGTGCTGTAGTAATTAGCCACGACCGCTGGTTCCTCGACCGTATTTGTACCCACATTCTCGCCTTTGAAGGTGAAGGTAATGTGTTCTTCTTTGAAGGTTCCTATTCTGACTACGAAGTTCATAAGGCGAAGCGTCTCGGAACAGAAGAGCCTAAGCGTATTCGTTATCGCAAACTTGAAGACTAACATCCAATAACTGGTATTGTCCGAAAAAG
>JABZGM010000317.1 GCA_015259235.1 Alloprevotella sp.
AATAACTATATTTGCAGTTGTGCACTTTTGTTTGACAACGTACAAATAGAATCTATTTCCATATTTACATCTATACAGTGTAGACCTATATGTTCTATAACGGAGTTCCATTGGGATTTCTTTGCATTTTCAGACGTCCACCTTAAAACACTTACAGGTTGAAGGATGTCTAGAATGTATGCCAATACGACACTACTTTCATCGTTAATTTCAACTAGAATTGAATTAGGAGATTCTACTTCATTCGTAGTTTCAAACCGGAAAGGATTACTATTCCTCTATTTAGCCGTTCTATAATAGGAATATACATACGATACTCTTCTACATTATCGGCATAACATACAGGCAATCTTTTAAAACGGGTCAATACAATCTCCCAAATTTTATTGTTTACGATTGTGGTAGCAGTAGTTTGATTCATAAATCGATTTATTTGAGAATACCAGCATTTGTATCCTTATTATCTAGCTCTACATCTTGAGCCTTTGATTTCAGACCATGATCCCACCTCCACGAGAAAGTAAGGAGAATATGGTTACCCGCCTCAGGGTTGCGTTGATATAACATCTTTCGCACAACATTATTCGTTGTTATGACACTACTATTCGTTCCAGTAGATTGCAAAGGTTGCTCCCATACCAATCCTAATTGATAGTTCTTCCACTTGTACATCGCGCTAAGAGAGCTAGCGTATTCATTGTACCAAATACTCTCAGCGTGTAGGGCATTGTAGCGACTACGTATGTTAGCCGAGAGATAAAGCTTACCTAAATAACTCTCAACTCCCAAATTGCCAAAGAAAAAACCACGGCGATTATTGTAAAGTTCGCTATCAGCGTGGTAGTGAATGTAACTTCCCGTGCCACTCAATACCAGTTTATTTTGAAATAATGTATAGCGCAAATATGCCGTCAAAACCAATTGTTTGAAGTTACGTTGATTTCCGACACCATTGTCAAAAAAGACGTGTTCATTCTCTTCTTCCGTACGAGTTAGGGTTGGCATAATTGCATTTTTGTTGTACGCATATACCCCTTGTAACATAGCATAGCACTTTTGATTGTAATAAGCTAACGTTAGCGAATGCTCAATGTGATTAAATGGCTTCAAACCAGAATTTCCCATGCGACGCTCCCATTGGTCAATCTGATACGCAGTATTATTCATAGAACTCAGGGCTGGAAGACGAGATGCAAGATTGAAATCATACCCCAAACTCAAACGTTGATTGATGTCATAGTTGAGTTTACCGCTTGGGCTAAACATCTGCTTGTGGTAACGATCACTTTGTTGTTTGTAATACTGATCTTCTATGGCCAAATTTGCACTGCCTGAAAATTTTCCCCATCGACCATCTAGCTGAACGTAGGCCTTAGAGCTAATGTTTATCATCTTTCCTTCGTTAGATGCGCTACTCGTATAGTGGTTTTTTGTGTGCTCATAGAAGGAATGTATACCAGAAGTCAAACTACCCCATTCGAAATCCTTGCTGTATCTCGCTTCTCCAATAACAGATGATTTCTTTCCTTCCACACCATAGCTAGTTTGAAAACCATTGTCCTCTTGGTTATAACGATAATCGTAGTCTGAGTTGATAGACGTACCCACCGCATTAAACATAAGTACCTGCTTGTTAGGTAGATATTTCTTGAAATACAAGTTGAGCGCATTTGAATTATATTCGTCTCGATTATGGGTGTGATAAATGTAGTCGCTCTTTCCGGTTTCGCGAACGAGGAACGACTTTTTCAGCTTAGGAGTACGATGCGATGTGATATAGCCTTGTACCTGAAACACGAAATTGTTTGGCTGTGTAAAATTGTATTTAAGCGTTGTACCGTGCGTAGCCGATAGAGTACGCATCAATAGACTTTGTTGTTCAATCTTATGCCAAGAATTATTTGGTAAGAGATATTGTCGTAATTCTTCTGATTCTTGACGTGAATAGTTTTGGTAGTCTTCATTTTGATTAATGGAGAACTGGGATTTATCACGAATGTAAGTGGCAAAGATATTGTTGTTTCCTCTCTTGAAAAGGATAGAATTGGTGGTGTTCATTCCCAATGATATTCCATTTCTAGCTTGTTTGAGTACGATATTAAT
>JABZGM010000318.1 GCA_015259235.1 Alloprevotella sp.
CCCCAAGCTGCAGCAGTGCGACATCGCGATTCCTTACCGCTGATGACGAGTTACGGTATATCCAAACTCATCAGCGATTCAGGCGTGGTGCGCTACAAAATTATGACAGAAGAATGGCGCTTCTTTGACCGCACGCATCCTCCGCGCAACGAATTTCTCAAGGGCATCTTTCTGCAACGCTACGATGCCAAATTCAATGTAGATCTCTACATCACTGCCGACACAGCCTACTGGTATGACCAAAAACTCTGGGAACTCCGTGGAAGAGTGCGCGTGAGAAATCTACAAGACGGCACCACCTACACCAGTCAGCAACTCTATTGGGACAACGAGCAACACGAGTTTTATTCCAACGTCCCTATGCACATCGTCACTCCTGATAGAGATTTGCAAGGCGACCGATTCCGTTCTGACGAACAACTCACTCGCTACGAAGTGCGCCGCACCCGCGGTTTCATCCCCATGCCCTCTAGCATGAGCAGCACCAACACCACAAGTTCGTCTACAACAGCAGACACCACAAAATCGGCACAATAAACCTTCCAGAGCATCACAAATCGGTTCAGGTTCTAACGACCATTTGGGATAAGACACAGACTCCTCATGAGTCCAAACAAAACAAACAGCGCAATAGCTTTGAGGCTATTGCGCTGTTTTAATATCAAACATTCTATCACCCTATAAGGTGACATTTTGATCAGCAAAGAGGTAAGAAGAGAGCTTAACCCCTACTTCCCCACGGGAATTATTGCGTTTGAAATACAATATTTTCGTTCCTAAATTCTGATCTGTAGGTAACACCGTATACTCATAGAAAATCTTCTTGTCTTTAATCACAAGTTTGATGTTCTGATTTTCCGAAGGTGTCAAACCATTTGCTTCCATCAACAAAGTGTAAGGTAACAACTGCGTAGGAATGGAGCCAGGCACATTGAAGGCAAGTTGCACTAACTGACCTTGTGCCACTGTTGCACCAGTATAATTAGTGAGCGAGGCATTGAAGTTGTACGGTGGACGCAAGGTCAAATTGATAATTCGTTGAATACGCGAAGGAGTAGCACGGTCTTTACTATCAGCAATGACGAGCAACTTATAGCTAACGAAACCCGAAGTAGGGAAATTCTGTTTTGTAGTCACCGTCAGCGTCCCATTTGATTTATTGAAATTTACCGACTGAATGTAAGGGTCATTGTTAAAGGCTTGTGCCACAGGCTGACGGTTGTAATACACATTCACCTTATCGAACATATCATTGTTCGTGTTCACCCTTCTGTACACAAAATTAGTAGTATACACCGATGGTTTTGTCAAGATCACCTCTGTTGCACCAACATTAAGGGTGTAATTCTTATCACTTACCTGAGCAAAGTCTTGCAATTCTACAGAAGCAAAGATATTGTTTCCTGCAGGAGCCGCAAGCGCCTGTTCCATTGTGTTGTATCCCTTATTGATGACACTGTTCACCGTTACCTTGTAGAGATGATTGCGGATGATGTCATAAGGCTCGCTTCCCATATAGTCTTGCCCATAAAAAAGATCTTTTTTAAGGTCTATCTTGTAGTAGCCAGCGCGTTCGAGACGACCATTCACGCGTTTTTGACCATACATAATGAGCGACACTTGTTTATCACGCGATGCGTCTGAATTTTTATATTCAAACACAGCAATGTTACTCTTGTTGGTCTTCCAAGCGTCGTTAGCAATGTTTCCGTCAGCACTCAAGGCATCATAAGTGTGCATCTCGCCAAGCAAAGTTGGTTCTGTGGGATTGGTAGGAAAACTATAGAGTACATCGCGATAATGCGCATCAACATCAGCATTGTCCAGCGACTGCTTAGAGACATAAGGCGCCACCGTTCCTCTTCTAGGAGCATTGTGTAGGCAAAAACCTTTAAGTTCAAAGTCAGCACTACGTTCTATCACGAGTTGCACTTCCGCTTGATTGCGGAGCAAACGGAACACTCTGTTGTTGAAAGAAGTGGAACTTAGTCCGTTGAAACTAAATGCTCTCCAATAAGCTGCACGATTCAATCTCGACTCCACCAACTTGTTCATGAGTTCGCCTTCGTCCATGTCTCGCAACAGATAGT
>JABZGM010000319.1:0-1770 GCA_015259235.1 Alloprevotella sp.
GCTGTCATCATAAGCTATCATCATAAGCTATCATCATAAGCTGTCATCATAAGCTATCATCATTACTCACTTGAAGACTTAATTGAGCTTTGTACTGCCTTATATTGCTGTTCTGGATGACTTTTACAGGGATACTTTCTTGCAAGCTTGCCAGATGCAATCATGGGCGGAAGTACTCTGTTTCGTATATATGTAACAGTACGCCCTAAGATGGCAGCAATTTGTTGTATCGTTCTCCACTCTGTGCAATACTCACAGATGTATGCTTCTCGTTCATCTACATTCCACCTTTTAGATATTTGCTTGGCAATTGTAGAAGGCTCATCTGCATTATGTCCCACTACATGGCTTTCGCACTCACTATGAACACCCATGATAGCAGCATTTTCTTTAAGACGGTAAACGCGTCCTCGTCCATTTCCTTCTCCCACCAGAACTCCATCTTGACAAAGCTTCTGAAGTTTTACAGAGAGGTCTGCACGGTGAAGTGGAAGCATCTCATTCAACCGCTGATGGTTGGTGGTTTGCTCTGTCAAGGTAGTGACCAATATGCGCAACTCATCAGCATCAATGGAGTCAATATAGTTTCCAAAGCGATATCTTAGTTCATCAATGATTCTGGAATCAATCAACAAAGCCAATGGCATCACGAGTTCTACGACATTAGGGTTGCTTTTTTCTCGAGGATAAGGCGGCTGCCATTGTGCATCACTCCATCCCTTAAGAATTTTGTCCACTCCACTTCCAGCCTTTTCCACTGCACCCATCATCATAAACATTTGTTGGATGGCTGGATTGCGACACACACTCATCCCCCCATTGAAAAATTGTTGGCGAGAAATGAGCATCACTCCTGGATTGGAGAAAACAATCTCTTTAGCACTCTTGGTCACCAGCAACGCACCATTTGCGCTATAATCAGCATGCACACACAGGTTCGCTAGAGCCTCTCGAAGTGCCACGTGGGCAGAAGTTTCTTCCTTGCGTTGCCCCTCTTCCATGTGAAAAGGCGTAGGGAGCACCGACTGAAGTTTAGGTAATATCTTCTGAAAGAATTGAAAGAGATTAGGTTCCCACGTACCATCAGGATAGACCCGATCTATCCAACGTGGAGCAGGCTCAGAGCTAGCGGTTTTAAGCTCGCCACCACTATCGTCATAAAGCTCTCGATAATCAAGAAAGTAGTGAGGCAAATAATCTTGGATTGCCTCGCCCTTGCCAAACATAAGTAAGCCCGCGAGCGTAAAACCTTCTTCACCACTTTCTCGGTCTTTGCGATAGCCTCTAAGTTTGACCATAAGACTTTGATTGTCTAATGCAAGCCAAGGATGAAGAGGCTTTGTGAGATGGAACAGACGTTTGTATTGTTCAAAGGAAGATAGATCAATGTCGTCCCAAGTGCAACCTTTGAGAATGCGACTATCGGTGGGATGTGACAAATCGGCATCCGCCATCATGCGTCGCACTTCATCACGTTCACATTTATAGTCCCCCGAATCATTGCGACGATAAGTCCCGTCATACGGAACACTTTTAAGATAGACTGGGCGCTGTTCGTGAGTGGCTTGGGGTATATCGAACTTGACAACATAGCATTCTTCAATCTTGACAATTTGTACATCATCATTACTCAATAGGCAATGACTCACCACCTGCCGATTATTCACGTTTCTCCAAAAGTCTTCCTTAAGTTTCTTCGCATTTCCTTCGTCTAGTCCACTTAAAGAAAAACGATGGTTGTCCGAATCTTCCTTCACGCCAAGCACTATG
>JABZGM010000319.1:1780-2088 GCA_015259235.1 Alloprevotella sp.
AGCTAATTCTTCTATATTTTGATGCTGATACATAGACGTTAGAGATTAAACGTTAGGGGTCGCAGACCCATTTTCGCTCGCCCCGACAAGCGGAGCTCGGGCTGCGCGGTTGGACTAGAGATTCTAGTTATTCTAGAGTTCTAGAGCTGCAAGACTGGATGAGCATGGTGTTGCGCCCAATCGAGGTGGTGGGTGGCGACGATGACGAGCTTTTGTTCTTCGTGTGCCAACTGGTGGAGGAGGGCAAACACCTCTTCTGTGGCTTGGAAATCGAGGAAATTGGTGGGTTCGTCGAGGAGCATGATGGG
>JABZGM010000031.1 GCA_015259235.1 Alloprevotella sp.
GCTTATTGCTTTATTAATGGCAACATGGAACATACTTTCTCTGTTAGACTTTTTCCAAGAAATTCTTGGTCTGCTCTCTTCTGGATTAGGAGGTTTATTCTTGATGGGTATTTTCTTCCCTAGAATTGGAGCAAAGGCAGCCACGATTGGTTTTGTTGCAGGGATTGTTTCCGTGTTCCTCACGAAGAATTTAACTGATACCTCGTTCCTACTATATGGAGCAATAGGCATGATGGTCAGCGTATTGGTATCATGGTTAGTATCTTTCATTCTTGGTGAGAAAAAATCTGATGAGCGACTAACTTGGCAAGGCATGTCAAAGCAAAAATAACAGTATGACTCTTGTTTATATCTCATCATGGTATAACAGACTCAACCCGATGTCATTACTTGCTTAGTAAGACACCGTATATTATTCACTATAATCATTTATTTCTCATGGCAAATGTAGTAAACTCTCAACAGTTCAATGAACTAAAGGCTCAAGACACCCTTCTCGTAGCTGACTTTTCAGCCACTTGGTGCGGTCCCTGCAAAGCCCTTGCACCAATCCTTGACGAAGTTGGTGCAGAAATGACAGGCAAAGCCAATGTTGTAAAAATCGACGTGGACGAAAGCGAAGATCTTGCTATAGAATTTGGCATTCGCTCTGTTCCTACTGTTCTTTTCTTCAAGAATGGTCAAATTGTAGACAAGTTCGTTGGCGTTGTGCCCAAGGCTCAGATTGTTGAAAAAATCAACAACCAACTCTAAACGAATAGTTCAACCGCCATGTATGGAGGTTTTATCCCTCCTACATAGCGGTTGTCTTTTGTTGTAACAATTTGACGAAATATACTCTACATCAAAACTTCCAGAACTTAGATTTGTTCTCTGTTTCTCACTATAGACTTTCCCTTATGGCTGTACTAGACAATGAATTATGGGCTGATGCAGAACATGATGCTGCTGTAGTAGCTCATACCCAAAGCCTACTTTCTCAAGAAATGAAAGAAAAATTCTCAGAAGAGCTTCTTTACTACTTTCATGATGTATTAGAAGATTATCTGGCAGAAAGCGACGTATTAGAGTCAGAGCCAGATGAGGAAGGCTACGTAAATATCGATTTAGAAGAAATCGCTATGCATCTTGTACAACAAGCAAAGAAAGATAAAATGGGAGACTTCACCACTGAAGAGCTACTCCTTCTTGCAGAAGCTGAGCTTTCCTATGGTGATGATTTTGAAGAATAATCTCTTCACGCTTTTTCTGCTTTCCTACTAGACATTTTCTGTTTCATTATTCTTTGCTTGCTTGCTGATAAATCAATCGTAGCAAGATTCAGAAACAAAGAGGACTTGTCTACAAAAAAGTGCGATTAAAATTTTGTTTGAACAAAGGATAATCGTAACTTTGTGGCAGAAAAATCCAACCTCTGTTAGTTTCTTTCTAAAGAGTAGATTTTGAAAATTGACAATCACTATTTTAACTCATACAGTTATGATTAATTACAAAGACCTCGGCCTCGTGAACACTCGCGATATGTTCGCTCGTGCCGTAAAGGGTGGCTACGCTATCCCCGCTTTCAACTTCAACAACATGGAGCAGCTCCAAGCTATCATTAAGGCTGCTGCTACACAAAAGAGCCCCGTGATCCTCCAAGTTTCTAAGGGTGCTCGTGAATACGCTAACCAAACTCTTCTCCGCTACATGGCTGAAGGTGCTGTAGCTTACGCTAAGGAACTTGGTTGCGCACATCCTGAAATCGTACTTCACCTCGACCACGGTGACAGCTTCGAAACTTGCAAGAGCTGCATCGACATGGGCTTTAGCTCTGTGATGATCGACGCTTCTCACCTTCCTTTCGAAGAAAACATCGCTCTTTCTAAGAAGGTTGTTGACTACGCTCACCAATTCGATGTAACAGTAGAAGCAGAACTCGGTGTTCTTGCTGGTGTTGAAGACGAAGTTTCTCACGCTGTTTCTCACTACACTAAGCCTGAAGAAGTAATCGAATTCGCACAACGCACAGGTTGCGATTCACTTGCTATCTCCATCGGTACTAGCCACGGTGCTTACAAGTTCACTCCTGAACAATGCACTCGCGATCCTAAGACTGGTCGTCTTGTTCCTCCTCCCCTTGCTTTCGACATCCTCAAGCAAATCGAAGAGAAGCTCCCAGGATTCCCCATCGTGCTCCACGGTTCTTCTTCAGTTCCCCAAGACGAAGTTGACACTATCAACAAATTCGGTGGTAAGTTGCCCGACGCAGTAGGTATTCCTGAGGAACAACTCCGTCAAGCTTCTGAATCTGCAGTTTGCAAGATCAACATCGACTCAGACTCTCGTCTTGCTATGACCGCTGCTGTTCGCAAGGTATTCGCTGAAAAGCCCGCTGAATTCGACCCACGTAAGTATCTTGGTCCAGCTCGCGACAACATGCAAAAGCTTTATGAACACAAGATCGTTGAAGTTCTTGGTTCTAACAACAAGCTCGCTCAGCTCGACTAAGCTATATTTTTGTAGATACAATCTACAAATTCCCTCAAGAGGGTGCATCAAAACATTCGTTTTGGTGTACCCTCTTTTCTTTGGGCAAACCTTTCCTACAAACATACCCCAACTTTAACGCTAACCTTAGTAGATTGCTTTTCGATTTTGAAAGTATGGATTCCCCATGGGAAAAGGAAGTACTTGCTTTTGCAAAAGAAAGCCCGAAGTCCTTTTTTTAAGGGCTTCGGGACGTTTTTTTGTGAGGTTTTAAAATTCACCAGGCAGCATAAGACGCTTATCTTTTGTGTGTTCAGAATTGCATTTTGAAAGAAAGTAAGTCCTCTCCCTACCAGGAAAACAGAGGATAATCTTTCATAAGTTCATTCACTTCGGAGCGAACTTCTGTAATTACGGCTTCATTATCAAAGTTATTAAGGACACGTTCAATCAGCTCAGCAATTTTTACCACAAGATCTTCTTTGGCACCACGGGTGGTGATAGCAGCGGTACCAAGACGTATTCCCGAAGTTTGGAAAGCACTTCGACTATCGAAAGGAACCATATTCTTGTTTACCGTAATATCAGCAGCAACTAGGGCATTTTCAGCTTGTTTGCCAGTAAGCTCTGGATATTTACGGCGCAAATCAATGAGCATAGAGTGGTTGTCTGTACCACCAGAAACGACATCAAAGCCGCGTTTCGTGAGTTCTTCTGCTAGTACTGCGGCGTTCTTTTGCACTTGTTGTGCCCATGTTTTAAACTCAGGGCGAAGGGCTTCGCCAAAGGCAACAGCTTTTGCAGCGATAACGTGCTCCAATGGTCCTCCTTGGATACCAGGGAAAACTGCGCTATTAATGAGCTGTGACATCTTCTTCACTTCTCCCTTAGGCGTTGTGACTCCCCAAGGATTCGCAAAGTCTTTACCTAACAAAATTACACCTCCACGGGGACCTCTCAAAGTTTTGTGAGTTGTAGAGGTCACAATGTGGGCATATTTCACGGGATTATCTAATACACCTGCTGCGATTAGACCTGCAGGATGCGCCATGTCCACCATTAATAGGGCACCTACTTTATCAGCAATCGCACGCATACGTGCATAATCCCATTCGCGGCTATAAGCGGAACCACCACCCACAATAAGTTTGGGCTTATGTTCTAACGCCAGTGCTTCCATTTCATCATAATCCACCAAACCAGTCTCTCTAACAAGGTGATAAGGAATTGGGTGATACAAGATGCCAGAGGTATTCACCGCAGAACCATGAGAAAGATGTCCGCCATGCTCAAGACTGAGTCCTAAGAACTTGTCTCCTGGTTTCATTACTGCCAAGAAAACAGCTTGATTGGCTTGCGCACCTGAGTGAGGCTGAACATTAGCAAATTCCGCATCGAAGAGCTGACAAAGTCGGTCGATAGCGATTTGTTCTACTTTGTCGACAACCTGACAACCACCATAATAGCGATGTTCAGGATAACCTTCTGCATACTTGTTGGTTAATACACTTCCCATTGCACGCATCACGTCATCGCTAACGAAATTCTCGCTAGCAATTAGCTCAATGCCATGGATTTGTCGATTCTTCTCGGCATTTATGAGGTCGAAAATTTGTTGATCCATATTAGTTGTGTATTATAAAAGGTGAGAATAACGTATCACTATACGAGCTTAACTTGATTCAAAGGCTGTTCCATATCACAATAATGGCAAGTCAAGATACCTTGGCTAACCACAAACCTTGTGGACATAGGTTCGTTGTTGCAAATACATTTTGGGTTATTGCAGCGAACGATGTTGTTTAGTTCAGTGGGAAGAACTACTGCGCGCTTTTCTACGACTGTATAGTCTTTGATAATGCTTAAAGTTACATTGGGTGCAACCACAGATAGTTGGTTGAGCTCAACTTCTGAGAAGAATCTATTAGCAATCTTAATAATGCTCTTACGTTTCATTGCGCTACTCTGAAGATTGTAACCAATAAACACCGTATCGTGGTCAAGTTCTTCGATTCCTAGGAGTCGGATTACTTCAAAGAGCTTATCTGATGGGATGTGGTCGATCACCGTTCCATTCTCAATGGCGGCAACCATGAGTTGTTCTCTTTTCATTGTCGGATTATCTCTGGTATATCATTGAATAATGGTGGTATCTTTTTTAATCTCCTCTAAAGTGATGCCCAAAGCATTGCAGAGAATAGCTTCACGAGCATAAAGACCATTCAAGGCTTGTTGGAAATAGTAAGCGTGAGGAGTATCGTCTACGTCTTGAGTGATTTCATTAACGCGAGGCAGAGGATGAAGGATTCGCATATTTTCTTTTGCCTTTCCTAGCATGTCACCTCGGAGAATATAGACATCTTTGACGCGCTCATATTCCATCAAATCTGAAAAACGTTCTCGCTGTACACGCGTCATATAGATGATATCTGCCTCTGCTATAGTATCTTCGTTAAAGTCTTCGTGTTCAACAAATTTAATGCCATGCTTGTTACAGTACTGTTTGTATTCTTCAGGCATGGCTAGTTCTTTAGGGGCTATAAAATGGAATGTAGGATTAAAATGACGCATAGCCATAATCAAAGAATGCACTGTACGACCATATTTCAAGTCCCCAACGAGATGGATATTTAAGTTTTCGAGCTTCCCTTGCGTTTGAAGCATGGTATATAAATCAAGCAAAGTTTGCGAAGGATGCTGGTGTGCACCATCACCTGCGTTCACCACGGGCGTTTGGGTTAACTCACTGGCATAAAGAGCCGCACCTTCAAGAAAGTGACGCATCACAATGACATCGCTATAATTGGCAACCATCATAATGGTATCCTTGAGAGTTTCGCCTTTGGTAGAAGAAGTTACTTTCGGATCGGTAAATCCGATAACACTGGCACCTAGGCGATGCGCTGCGGTCTCAAAAGAAAGCCGTGTTCGGGTGGAAGGTTCAAAAAACAAAGTGGCAACAATGCGACCATCCAGAAGTTTTCTGTTGGGGTATTGCTCAAATTCTTGAGCCATCTCCATGAGGTAAAGGATCTTATCGCGAGAAAGGTCTGCGATACTCACCAAGCTACTGTTGTTTGACATAGAAGCGTTTGGATTGTTGAGTTGAGAATTCAACTTCAAAGCTACTAATAAATTGTATAACTACCAAGGAATCGTCCAGAAACTTCAATATCTAGATAGAATGTACCAATATCTGTTGTAAGAGTTTAAGCACCTATTCATTTATGGCACCACATTTGGGGCATTTACCTTTGGTTTCCAGTCCTGCACCACATTCTCCACAACGATAAGGGGAACGATTGTGTTGGAAGTGACGATGCAGTGCAAAAGACCAATAGGCAGCCAAGACAGGATAACCAAGATAAATATGCACACTTTGGGTAAAAAACAAATAGAGCACCATGCAAACCCCAAAGAGTGAAGCAAGATAGGCAACAGCATCAACAACAGCAGGTTGCTTGAAAACATCATCTATGACTGCTATGAGCACAATAAGCATTGTCCAAAGGCTCAGCAGAAAGAGACGAATGGGAAGAGCGTTAGAAGTTAGTGGGTTTAGGGTTGGATTGTAATAGTAGGATTCCCACACACTAGGTGCAAACTGCTGAATTGCTCCATATAAAACGGCAGAACTACTAACCACTAAGCATAATAAGGTGGGATAAAAGCTCTTAATATCATTGATGTGTACCATTTGGAAACGCGCATGTCGCAAGTTTTGAATGCCAAAGAAGACTATGCCAAGTGCAAGGAAAGAGAGTACTAATAGCATTCTCCAGCTAGAAAATAAGTTGATAAACCGAGAAATAAAATTATCGGGTACAACTTTTTCGTGTAGATCTTTAGCTCGAATCCATCCGATTGTTTGCTGGTCACGCGCTAGCATCACCCACATACTGTCTATTGTATCAGAGGGAACTGAAGTTATATTGGTTACAACCACAGCATCCCACTGATGAAGCCTTAGTTCGTTTGTATCTTCAGATAGTCCAAAAGCATTAGTAGGAGTTTGAGCCAATCGGATTGTATCTGTCGCGATAAAGTTATAGTTATGCCAGTAGTGATATTTCTGCTTAAAGGCTACAGAGTCAATGCTCTCTCCCACCCAAGGGTTTAATACTTGAGGGCGATCATGCTTACATGCCACAAAAAGAGGAAGGCTAAGGCAAAAGAAAAGTAAGAAATTCCTAAAGGTGAGAGACATAGAGACTTCCATTGTTGAAAATGATTTAATACGACGAGTGGTGCGAAGACAAAGATTGGTAATATCAACTTTCACGAGAATAGTGTGTGCTTCGATTGTGTTGGTCTACAGTACTTATATTTGTGCCTTATCGGGAAATGATAAAGCTCATAAAGAAACCTTCCACTGTCAAGCAAAAGATTCAACGCTTTTATTGGTCCGTATGGACACTCATCTCGCATTTAGCGCAATCGAAAGTTAGTGGGAATGTGCGTCCATCAGACATTCTCAAAGCCAGTGGCTCTTTCCAGGTGGGTGGACGTTTAGTTTCTCGTGGGCATTGACCATTGGCATAGCGAATACAATGCTTACAGGTCATCAACGTTGCGTCGGGTGCAGGAGAAATTTCGAAGGCTGGTTGTACTTCCTGAGCGCCATGTTCTTTTAGAAATTGCTCAGCGAGCCTGTTCGATACATTACTCGTGTAGTCAAGGGGCACGCCTTTGAGAGAAATGATCTCAGACACAGGAAGTCTTTGGTCGCGTTTGTGCGCTTTTTGACATGCCGTAATGAGTTCTTCTACCAAGGTACGTCGCCATTCGTTGAGTTGTCCTGCAGGAACAAAATAATCGCCTTTTGTATTTACCTCTACTTCGTCAGCAATGAAGGGTGTACCTCCAAGTTTAGAGAGTTGACGCACTATATTCTCATGCTGTGGAGAGCGTGCTTCTTGCAATTCCATTGAAAAATCTAAACTTACGCAGACACTATGTTCGGTTTTTGCGGAAAGCGTGAACCCTTCAGTACTACCGTCTTTCTGACTCAGGACAATTCTGATTGAAAGTACGCGTTCTGAAGACGACTTTTCCATAGTTTTTTCAAAAGCTCTGTCTTCATTGCGATATAGTTCAGTGCCAGGCTTTAAGGATTCCGGCACCTTAAGAGGAAACAACTCTGTTCCTTCTGCACGATTGATACGGAACCCTTGAAGGTTTCCTTTCTCGTCGAAATAGCAAAGTCCATCCCCATTAGCAAAGGTCACAGATGTGTCTACTACAAATGAGCGTTTCCCTACCCTTTTTACATTTCCTACTGGGGCACCTATGGCTTTAGGTGTGCGTTTTGACCAAACATCAGGACGGCGACCATGAAGGAAAAATTCCGTAAAACCACGATTGAAAGACTTTTCCACTTGAGGTTTGAAGGCATAGCGAGACTTACCGAAAGAAGCACGTTGAAGTTCGGGGTGACGCGATAGTACAGCGTCTATCTTTTCGCGGTAGTGAGCTGAGATATTTCGAACGTAGCCAACGTCTTTCAAACGTCCTTCAACTTTAAAGCTACTTACACCAGCGTCAAGCATTTGCTCGATGCTGTTTGTTCGGTTCATGTCTCGCAGTGAAAGGTGATGCTGTGTAGATATTACATGACCGTCAGCATCTATCAAATCAAATTTTAGACGACAAAACTGTGAACAAGCTCCTCTATTGGCTGAGCGACCACAAATGTGTTGTGACACATAGCAACGTCCACTGTAACTAACACACAACGCTCCATGAACAAAGGCTTCAATAGGTACTTTTACAGCTTCTGTTATGGCTTTTAGTTGGTCTATCGAGAGTTCTCTTCCCACAACTATCTGAGAATAGCCACATTGTTCCAAGAACTGTGCTTTGTCCGCTGTGGTAGTGTCCATTTGTGTTGAGGCGTGCAAAGCGATGGGAGGAAGATTCATTTTGAGTAAAGCCAAATCTTGAGTAATTAAGGCATCAACTCCAGCGGCATAAAGAGCATGAACCATCTTTTCTACCTCTTCCAATTCATCATCATAGAGAATGACATTGAGCGTTACATAGACACGTGCACCAAAGACATGAGCATAGTCGCATAGACGCTGGATATCTTCGATCGAGTTACCAGCCGCTGCGCGCGCGCCAAAAGAAGGTCCGCCAATGTAAACAGCATCTGCTCCATGTCGTATAGCTTCTATGCCGATGTCTGCATTTTTAGCTGGACACAATAGTTCGATAGTTCTCATTTAGTTTGTTGTTTCTGTGCTTGTTTGATGAGGTTGTATGCACGGTACAAGCCTAGTTCCCCTGCTTTGCTGAGGTCGGCTATCGCTTTTATGTTGTTGTTTTGAAGAAGTGCTACTACTGCTCTATTAAAATAAGCCTCTCCCATGTGGTCATCAAGAGAAATGGCTTGTGAAAATGCTATCTCAGCATCCGCAAGTTTGCCTTGCGCAGCAAAAACACAGCCTTTGTTGTAATAATTCATTGCAGATTGAGGCTGCAAAGTCTCAATACGATGTAGTAACGCTAGCGCTAGTTCTGGCTTTGACTCGACGAGTGTGGAAGCCTCCTGAGCTAGAAGAATGGCAATCTGTTCTGGATCTTTTGAAGAAAGCCATTGATTTAATTGTGCTAAGGGGACAATGGTGGCAGAGTCTTCCGCACTTATCACTGCATTGTAAGATTTGAGTATAGAAGAAACAGGGAGAAAGAGGATGCTATGGTAGCCAACTGAAGATTGTGGGGCAGAAGTAACACGAAACATTGGAAGAAAAACACGCTCAACTTTCTTATTTTGAATACGTCCTGCGGTAGCTGTCAGACGAACTCTCAAATTGTCTTCTGGTTCTTCCACTAACTGTTGATATTGTTCTAACTCATGTTCTGATCGAGTTTTGACTTTTTTGATAGGAGAATGCTTTTGCTGAGAGAAGAAAAAGTCAAGTTGTGCGCGTTGCACACGAGTTTCGTCTGCAAGAGCAGCTTTGGTGTTTCCTATCTTTCGGTAGTTTTTGGCTCGTGCTGCATACCCTGCCCAGAAACGGGGATAAACGCGAATTAAACGGGTGTAATCCTTGATTGCTTGTGCGAAGTTCCCTACTCTTTCGCTGAGAAGTGCGCGATTGTAAGCGGCTAGTGTGTTGTTTGGGTCTTTGTCTAAAACAAAATCAAAGTCTTTTATGGCACGATTGTCGTCTCCTACAAAAGAGCGCAATAGTGCTCTGTTGTAATGGGCTACAAAGTGCTGAGGTACTAGACGTATAACCTCATCGTAGTCTCGAAGTGCATCGTCATACCTGCGAAGAGCATGACGCACAGCAGCTCGCATCAAATAAGAGTCTGCATCGTTTGGTGCGAACGATATGGCTTTTGTAAGAAAACTATCTGCAGCTACGTGTTGTTTATGTCGTAGGGCATATTGTCCCTTGAAGTTCCACATATTGGCATCCCTAGGAGAGAGATGCAACAATGTATCTGCCCAAGAGAGTGCTTGAAGAGTGTCTTTTTGCGCTAATGCTATTTCTACTTTTGCTAAGTATATTTTGTTGTGTCTGGGCCAATGTGTGATGAAAGAGTCTGTTTCTGATGCTGCGTTGTTGTAGTCCTTTAGCTGTAATTGACTGATGATTTTGTTGAAGCGCACGTTTTGCTGCCACGGATTTTGTTTCAAAATATGGTCGTAATCTGCGATTGCTTCTTGAAATTTACGATGTTGTCCATAACAAATTCCGCGAAGTTCATAAAATTCCAAGCGGAAGGGATTTAATTCAATCGCTTTGTCTAAATCCTTAATGGCGCTCTCATAGTCTTCTAATCTCGCTTTTGCATCGGCTCGGTAGAAATAGGCATCCGCCATGGAAGGACGTGCTTCTATGACTCGATTAAAAAAGTGAATAGCAGTAATATAGTCGTCATAAGTAAGGGCTACACGACCCATTGTTAGCACATTTTCAACATCAGTTTGCGCTCTGCTTGCCAATGCAAACAGAGCGCAAATCAATACTAGACTTGTCTTTACTACGAGTCTAGTATAAAAAGAAACCATGCTTCGCAAATACCTCATTAGTTTTGAGAATACTGAATTGCATTTTAGGGAAATACCCCTTGGTCATCGTAGCAAATCTTCCCCTGATTCCGATAGGGAGAGCTTACTTTGCCTTAGTTTTGTAGTGGCAACGAACTTTACCTTGAAGTAGATTGTTGAGCTTCTTTTTGATAAGCTGTTTGCGCATAGGAGATATATAGTCTATGAAGAGCTTACCATCCAAATGATCAATCTCATGTTGGAGGACGCGCGCCAAGAAGCCGTCTACCCATTCATCGTGCTCATTGAAATCTGCATCCATCCATTTCACACGCACACGTTTAGGACGTTTCACGGATTCATGAATGCCAGGGATTGAAAGGCAACCTTCTTCGTAGCTCCCGAGGTTTTCTTCGTCTGCTTCTACAATATGAGCATTGATAAAAGCACGATTGTAATCTTTATACTCAGGGAAGTCTTCAGCTAAACTGTCGAGTCCTACAACAAGAAGACGGATAGGAAGACCAATTTGAGGAGCTGCCAATCCAACCCCATCACTCTCTTCCATTGTTTCAAACATGTTGTTAATGAGTTCTGAGAGGTTAGGATATTCTGGAGTAATATCTTGCGCTACCTCGCGCAATACGGGTTGCCCGTAAAGATAAATAGGTAATGTCATAGTTTTATTGAGAATATTGAGAGTACTTCGCAAAGAATATTAGAATCCATTACGTCGTTGCTCCATATAGTTTTGCAAAATAATGGTAGCAGATATTTCGTCTACTAATCCTTTGTCTCGACGTTTCATTTTTCCGATGCCACTGTCTAGTATGGCACGTTGTGCTAAAACTGAAGTAAATCGCTCATCGTAGAACTCTATTGGTATTTCTGGTAGAGCCTTTGCTAATGTACCCGTAAAACTTCGTACACGCGCTTGATTTTCCGATGGTTGTCCATTTGGCTGTACGGGAAGTCCAATAACAATGCGCTCCACAGGTTCTCGTGATACGTATTCCTGAAGGAATTTAAGTAGTTCCTTTGTATCCACAGTGGTCAGCCCGTTGGCAATGAGTTGCAATGGGTCTGTCACAGCTATGCCAGTTCGCTTTTTTCCGTAATCAATGGAGAGTATGCGCATGAATAATGAGTAGTCAGAAGGAGAAACGATATAATCAGAGCAAAATTACTGAGAAAAGCTGAGAGGACCAAGTTTTTTTCAGCTTTTACCAGAAACAAATAGAGGAGAAGAAGATTTCAGTTCGTTGGTTGTGCAAGTACTTAGATGGAGTTGAAGTGGGAAGTGTGCTCGTTTATATGTTAATTTCAATAGCCTCAATCATGTAGAGTTTTCTTCATTCTAGGAAATGTAATGTGGAAATTATGCGTATTTTGCCCATGTGTTTTTGTCGTATAAGCAGGTACTTTGGGCTAAATGTAGATTTTACGCTTCAGAAGTGCCTTTTTTTTCCAATAATCAAAATAAAACGTCCGAGAATTTGCAGGAAAACTGGGCTTGTTTTTTGAAAAATGTCCGACGTTTTTCCGAAAACGAGGGACTTTTTCAAAATTATCTCCTACAAACTGCGCAGTTCAAGCTCTGAAGATTGCTCTAGCTGCTGGGCACAAGTTTGACCGCTCAATTTTTGTGTTAAAAACGAGCCGTAAAAGTGTATAGTTTTCTTTAGTACTTCGCACTAGAGTTAAACTCAAAATTGGCCATTAGATTCTGAAAAGATTTAGTTTGTTTGTTGAGTGTTTTGTTTGATTTGGGATTTGAGGTCGTAGCGAGCTGCATCGAATACAAACGACCAACAAAGTGTCAATAAGAAAATGAGAGATGACAGGAAGCTATAATTTCAATATCGAGAAGCACCACTACGTGATTCAGGGGGGGACATGACGAACGCATAGCAAAAGACCACATCAAACTAAAGGTTTAATGTGGTCTCATATTTTTGCCTTGGCAAGAAATGAGCTAGCTATCTATGCTATACTCCAAATCTTTAAGTAGATGTGGAGTGTATCATTGCAACAACTTACTTTGAAGTGTAGCGAGTTTCTACAACATTCCAGTCGATAATCTGCCAGATAGCCGCCAAGTGATCTGGACGTCTGTTTTGATAATCAAGGTAGTAAGCGTGTTCCCAAACGTCAATCCCCATGAGAGGTTTCAAACCATGGCGAACGGGGTTAGCACCATTGACTTCTTGAGAGATGACCAACTTACCTTCTTTATCGGTAGAGAGCCATACCCAACCAGAACCAAAGAGAGTTGCACCCTTTTGTTGGAATTCTTGTTTGAAAGCATCGAAAGAACCAAATTGAGAATCAATAGCTGCAGCAAGAGTTCCTACAGGCTTGCGGTCTGCTTGTGGCGCTGCAAACTGGGTAAAATAGAGATTGTGGTTGAGGAGTTGTCCTGCATTGTTGAAAATGCCGCCTTCAGCCTTTTCTACAATTTCTTCTAACGTCTTTCCTTCAAAACCACTTCCGGGAAGGAGGTTGTTGAGGTTAGTAACATAAGTGTTGAGGTGCTTGCCATGATGAATCTCAACTGTCTGCGCTCCAATCACAGGTTCGAGGGCTGAAGTAGCGTATGGAAGCGTAAGAAGTTGGAACTTACCATCAACTGGTTGAGTTTGGGCCAAAGCACCTGCAGCGTAAAGGCTGAGGGCAATATGAGCGAGTGACATAATCGTAGTAATAATTAAGTTTGTTATGTTGGATATTCTAAGACTAATTACCAGTCTTATATGTCGCAAAGTTAGCATTTCTTTTTGAATCGCACAAGATATAAGTGGAAAAAGTGGAGAAATCTGAGATTTATCGCGATGATTGTTAGATAGCATGGAGAAAAACGACCCTCAAAGTGTGATAAAAACACTTTGAAAGTCGTTTTAATATTATTGGAACAGTATATTCGCGTCTCGGGTTGCAGCTTGTTTCACCCAATCTTCAGGAATAAACTTCCAGTTGTGGAATGGCTGTGGATTGATATTATATTGTCGTTCGATGTCACGACGCAAATACTCTCTCATTTCTCTATCGCTAGTCCACAAGACTCTACTACGGAGTTTTTCTTGAGGAATACCTGCTCCATTGGTGAGAAGTCCGCCGCCTCCATTTGCGCGATAGGAATTTACAGCAACTCTGTACTTCTTTTGTACATCGAACTCACTACCATCTGCCATACCGAGGATTGTAATCTTCTCCCCTTTAGGCTTACGTACATCAACTTCGTAGTTGATCCCAGCAGCAGAATCAAAATTATAGGAAGAATGTTGCAAACGTTGCCAAGGTTCAAGCGCTTTTTCAAAATCGGGACGGAAAAGAAGAATATGGTCTGCTGGACTTTGCATCTGATTGGTCCATATGCCATAGCTTTCCTCTAAATACTTTTTGATTTCACGGCCTGATAATTCCATCACAAGTAGTTGGTTTTCATACTTGTAGAGATTGAATAGGTCTGCCATCTTGATTGGACCAGCAGGTATTGCTGCATCAAAGGATAGAGGAGCGGCAAAACTTATATCAGCACCTGTGGCAGCGAGTTGAATGCGATGTATGTAATCAACAAAGGCCGAGGAACCAAAGAATGCCGGACGTGTGTCTAAATCATTCTGATTGTAACCAATAACCTGCGAGGTATATTGTTTCACTGCATCAAAATCCTTCTTGAATTTATTCAAGAATTCAGCATCAGGTTGCTCACCTCGAATATCAACCACTTGTCCCTTTACTTGTTTCTTTACAACTTTTCCTTTGGCATCAAGTTGTAATGAGAAATCTGCTTGCGCCACTCTCATAGCATCAGCACCAGGATTGAGGATTAGAACCTTTTGTTGTGTACTGTCATTTTGTATTTCACGATGAGCTACACGGTGGTCGTGGCCACAAAACACAACATCAACATCTGGAACTTGCTCTGCAATCTGATAAGCACAATGATCTTGCATAGGCAAAGAGTTGTGTTCCTTGCCAACACCACTATGAATGACCACTACTACGACATCTGCCTTTGCAGCTCTTCGCATTTTGGGCACAATGAGTTTGGCTGTCTCTGTAGCATCCTTGAAATCTAAATTAGACCAAAGGCGCTCAGGAAGCCACTGTGGAATTGTAGGGGTGATTAGACCGAGAACCGCAATGCGTACGCCATCAACTTCTTCCTGCACATAGGCAGTGAGATAAGGACGTTGTTCAGAACGTTTATAGACATTTGCTCCAAGAACAGCAAAGCCACACTCGTCCATCCACTTATCATAGACAGGATGTCCCGTCTCCACGTCGTGATTACCTAATGAGGCACAGAGATAGCCCATATCGTTGAGCATCCGTGCACACAAATGTGTACTAGCGGTATCTACGTAATTATAATAATAGGCAGAGGGTTGCCCTTGGAGAATATCTCCATTGTCTACAAGTAGTACGCGATGATTGCCTTTCTTTTGACGGAGAGTTTTGACGTAAGAAGAAATGCGACTTAGACTCCCTTCGCCTGGCTTGTCGTTGATGAAGTCGTAAGGGAAATAATTACCGTGTACATCAGAAGTTTCTACAATGGAGAACTCTACTTTTTGGGCTATATTTTGAGCGAATGAGTGTGCAGACCATAAAAGTCCCAAAGACAGTGCCCAAATAAGGTTTCTTTTATTCATTGACGAGGTGTTTGTGTCTACGTTATGCGTTGCAAAGTTACACATAAACGTCCGACTACCCAAACTAAGCGAAAGATTTCGAAGATTCAGTTTTATAGTTCTAAGA